>NZ_JANSJB010000060.1:0-8291 GCF_047462355.1 Synechococcus sp. H55.9
GCGCGATATCGGGATCAAATCCGCGGCCTAGAGCAACTGGGCGAATCCCAGAAGGTCTCTTTGCCCAACTCTAGCGCCAGCCGTGATGCTCTGGCCCTGGCCATGAACGATTCGCGAGCCTGCATTCAATTGTTTCAGGTGCGGGCCGGCAAGTTGGTGGGACGGCTGGGGTTTGTTGCCGAAAATCGGGGCGATGATCCGGCGTTGATTTTGCAGCGAGTTTTACAAGAACATTACCAATACTGTGATCCGGTGGAAATTCCTTCGGAAATCTTGACCCAGTATGAATTGCCCGATCGCGATTTTCTGGAGTCTTGGCTGAGCCAGAAAAAGGGCCGCAAGGTAAGCCTTATCACCCCTCAACGGCAGAGCAAAGCAGAGCTGATCGAGTTGGTGGAGCGAAACGCCGAGCTGGAGCTAGCCCGCAGCCAGCGCCTGGCCGATCAGAACACTGCTGCCTTGGAGCGCTTGGCGGAAGTCTTGGATCTGCCGGAGCCGCCCCGCCGTCTGGAAGCTTACGATATTTCCCACATTCAGGGATCCGATGCTGTGGGCAGTCAGGTGGTGTTTATCGATGGCCTGCCGGCCAAGCAACACTACCGCCGCTATAAGATTCGCAACCCTGAGGTACGCCCCGGCCATTCCGATGATTTTGCCAGCCATACCGAGGTGGCACGGCGTCGCTTCAGCAAGATGACTCCCGAGGATCAGCCGGATTTGGTGCTCATCGACGGGGGCAAGGGGCAACTGTCGGCAGTCATGGCCGTCTTGGCGGATTTGGGTTTGGATCACCTGCCGGTGATTGCCCTGGCCAAGCGAGAAGAAGAGATCTTCCTGCCGGGGGATCCCGTGCCGCTGCGGTTGGCTGCGCAAGATCCGGCTCGCCTGCTGTTGCAACGCCTGCGAGATGAGGCCCACCGCTTTGCCCTTGCCTACCATCGCCAGCAACGGAAGCTGCGCCAACAGGCCTCTACGCTTGACGAGATCCCCGGCCTGGGCAAGTACCGGCAAAAGCTGCTGATGGAAGAGTTTCGGTCGATTGCTCGCATCCAGGTGGCCTCAGAAGACCAGTTGGCCCGGGTGCCCGGCATTGGCCCCAAGCTGGCGCGCCAGATCTACCGCTACTTCCACCCGGAGGCCGATTTGCCGGCAACTGCGTTGGCGGAGCCGGAGAGACGCTGACGGGGAGCCAAATCTCCCCTTGGAGCTGGCCTATTATCGTGAAATCCACCACTTGCTAGGACAGCCGTTCTCGGCCAAGGGGGCCAGGGTGAAGATAGCGCTGCTGCAACTGAACTACACCGTTGGCGATCTCAGCGGCAATGCCGAGCGCATCCGTCTGGCGGTGGAAGCAGCGTCAGCGGCAGGAGCGGAGCTGGCCATCGCCTCTGAGCTGGCCCTGTTGGGGTACCCGCCTCGCGACCTGTTGCTCTACCCGGCCCTGGTCGAGAGGGCAGGCCAAGTTTTGCAGCAGTTGGCCGCCCGGCTGCGGGATAGCATTCCGGTGGTGGTGGGATCCGTGCAGCCCAACCCTCTGCCGGAGGGGCGGCCCCTCTACAACGCCGCGGCCTGGCTGGAAGGGGGTCAGATCCGCCACTGGTTTCAAAAGTCGCTCCTGCCCACCTACGATGTCTTCGACGAGGATCGCTACTTCGAGCCGGGATCCCCGCCCCGGCCCATCGAGTACCGTGGTCGCCGGCTGGGCTTCACCATCTGCGAAGATATCTGGAACGACCGCGACTTTTGGCGCCACCGCCGCTACCACCGCGATCCGGTGGAAGAGATGGCCCGCTGTGGCGCCGATTTACTCATCAATCTGTCGGCTTCTCCTTTTAGCCTGGGCAAGCAAAAATTGCGGGTGGAGATGCTGGGATCCCTGGCCCGCAAGCATGCCCTGCCCATCCTCTACGTCAACCAGGTGGGGGGCAATGACGACCTCATTTTCGACGGGGCCAGTTGCGCCCTAGATGGCCGGGGCCGGCTGGTGGCCCAAGCCGCTGCCTTCGCGCCGGATCGGCTGATTGTGGATGTGGAGGCGCTGACCCATCCCCCCGACGAGGAACAGAGCCCGCCGGGATCCCGCTGGCCAACGGAGCCGGAAGCAGAGCTCTACGAGGCGCTGGTTCTGGGCGCCCGCGACTACGTCAGCAAATGTGGCTTTCGCGAAGTCTTGCTGGGCCTCTCGGGGGGGATCGACTCGGCTGTTACTGCTGTCATTGCCGCCGATGCCCTGGGCCCGGAGCGAGTGCTGGGGGTGCTCATGCCCTCTCCCTATTCCAGCCCGGGCAGCCTGACCGATGCCTACCAACTGGCGCAAAACCTGGGGATCCCTACCCTGAAGCTGCCCATTCACTCGATTATGGAGAGCTACCAGCACCTGCTGGCAGAAGCTTTCGCCGGCCTGCCCCCCGACACGACGGAAGAAAACCTGCAATCGCGCATTCGCGGCACCCTGCTCATGGCCCTTTCCAATAAGTTTGGCCGGCTGCTCTTGACCACAGGCAACAAGTCGGAGCTGGCGGTGGGCTACTGCACCCTTTACGGGGATATGTCCGGCGGCCTGGCGGTGATCTCCGATGTGCCCAAAACTTGGGTCTACCGCCTGGCCCGCTGGATCAACCGCCAGGGGGAGCGGATCCCACTCCCCATCCTTACCAAGCCTCCCTCGGCGGAGCTGCGGCCCGGCCAACAAGATAGCGACAGCCTGCCCCCCTATGACCTGCTGGACACCATCCTGCAGCGGCACATCGAACAGCACCAGTCGGCTGCCGAGCTGGTGGCCCAAGGGTTTGATCCCGACACCGTACAACAGGTGCTGCGCCTGGTTCAAAAGGCCGAGTTCAAGCGCCGCCAGGCTCCCCCCGGCCTGCGGGTTACCGATCGCGCCTTTGGCACCGGCTGGCGCATGCCCATCGCCAAATGCCAGGAAGGGATCAGTTGAGATTTTGCCCTCTCCCAGGGGGAGTCAGCCCAAGCGCTCCGCGCCGCTCACGCGACCACCCCCAGCCCCTCTCCCGGAGATGCCCTCACCCCCAGCCCCTCTCCCAGGGGGAGAGGGGGGTTGGAAGAGCACAACCGGTTTCGCTTTTCCTACAAGGATTCGGGTAGGGGCGCGGACGTTTTTTCTGTCAATAAGGGCCTGCCAGCCGGCAGACCCCAGAGCAAAACTTTTCTTCGACTCAACAAAGATTAAGGCAAGCAGGGCCTCTAAGCTTGCCTCTCCACTCACCAGGATCCAAGAGTCTCCCGTTTGTCGCTTCAAGACTAACTCTAGGGCCCGCAGCGCAGCAAGCCGAGTTTTCTAGATCAGGCCCAGCCAGGAGGCGACGCCTTGGCCCGTCACCGCTTCAATGACAATGGCTAATACAAAGCCGATCATGGCCGCGCGACCGTTGAGACGCTCGGCATATTCGTTAAATCCAAACTTGGGCTCAGACAGGTTGGGGTTGGACATAAGAACCTCCAATGGAATTGGAACGAGGGTGAGCAGGGATCCGCAAAGAACGATTACAGGAACAGCAGCTAACCTTCAGTATAGTTTGCATTTCTTCATGATTGCAAGGAAGGTGATCATCTGGTTCCGATGGCGGCGATGATCTGCCGCGCCAGGGGAATGGCCGCCTCGTAGGCTTTGCCCTGATGCAGGTGCAGCACCAGCGCCCAGCGGGGATCCGGCAGAGGCCAAAAAGCCAGCAACCAAGCTTGGAAATCTTCGGCCCAGAGAACGGGTTGTCCGCGTCGGTGAGGATTAAGGATGGTCCCAGACTTAGCGGCCACCGGGATCCCGTCTGGGGCGATGCCGCGGCAGGTGCCCGCCGTTGCTGCCAAACGCATGCCGGCATGGAGAGCATCCCAGATGCGATCCGGCAAAGAGAGAGCAGGCAGGGATATCTCCCCAGAAAGGGGAACGCCGCGGCGGGCGATCACCCCCGCATACACCAACAGCTCCCAGGGATCCGCCGAGCCGGCCAGACCGGTCGCCAACAGCGGTGCCGGGGCCGTGTTTTCTGTCTGGGTCAAACCAAAGCGGCGCAGCCACTCCACCAGGGTCTTGGCCCCCAGCTCCCAGCCCAACTGGTAAAAATGCACGTTACAAGACCGAGCCAAAGCTTGGCGCAAGTTGAGCTCCCCATGTCCGCGCGGATCCCAGCAAGTGAGCCGGCCCAACCCCAATTGCGGTGGCGGATCCCACCAG
This sequence comes from Synechococcus sp. H55.9, assembly GCF_047462355.1. Taxonomy (NCBI): domain Bacteria; kingdom Bacillati; phylum Cyanobacteriota; class Cyanophyceae; order Synechococcales; family Synechococcaceae; genus Synechococcus; species Synechococcus sp. H55.9. The sequence continues at coordinate 4,196 of NZ_JANSJB010000060.1, forward strand.
CCGGGGCAGTGGATGGCCCGCTCGCCGGAGCTGATCCCGGTCTGCAAGGCAGCGGCGGCCACGGCGCACTTGACCGTTGAGCCAGGGCTGGCCCTGATCTGCGCAGCCTGCTCCGGCTGCCAAACCCTCGTCAGACGACCGGTGTTCAGGTTGAGGACAATGGCAAAATCGCGCGGATGGGGCAGCCCTTGCAAACCCCAGGCCACAGCAGAACCCAAGAGCCAGGCCCCACAGGTGCGGCGTTTCATCGGCTCCCCCTCCCCAGCCAAGAACGACAGGGATCCCTGTTACAAAAATTCGGAAATCGCAGCCTTCTCACGGACTAGGGTAATCTGAAGTGCAGGTCAATGGAGAGAACCCTCATGGCGATTCAGCGTGGTGCCAAAGTCCGTGTGTTGCGGAAAGAATCCTACTGGTATCGGGATGTGGGAACGGTTGCGGCGGTGGATACCAGCGGCATTCTTTATCCGGTGATCGTCCGCTTCGACAAGATCAACTACTACAACATCAACACCAACAACTTCCGCGAAGATGAGCTGGAGGTGCTGGAAGCTCCCAAAGCCAAGGCCAAAGCCACCCCGGCTAGCTAAACCAGGGGGAGTTCTCATCGCCGGGAGCTGTGTTGCTTGAGTGAGGCGTTCTGTGCCGGAACTGCCAGAAGTTGAGACGGTTCGGCAAGATTTGCAGCGCCTCACCCTGGGGCCGCGGATACTGGCAGTGGAGGTGCTCCTGACGCGCACCATTGCCTATCCGGCAAAGGAGATTTTTGGGCAAAGCTTAATCGGCGCCTGTTTTACCCAGTGGCAGCGGCGAGGCAAATATCTTTTGGGATCCCTAGATTCCGGAGCGGTTCTGGGTGTGCATTTGCGCATGACCGGGCAATTGCTCTGGGTTCAGGGATCCGAGCCTTTGCCGGCCCATACCCGCGTCCGGCTGCGCCTGGAGCGGGGGTGGGAGCTGCGCTTTGTAGATCTGCGTACCTTTGGCCAGATGTGGCTGGTGCCCGCCGGGGTGGAGCCGGAGACGGTGATCGCCGCTCTGCAGAGCTTGGGGCCGGAGCCGCTGTCGCCGGCCTTTTCAGAAGCCTATTTCCAGGCGTCCTTGCGGAAGAGCCGGCGCCCCATCAAAACCGCCCTGCTGGATCAGTCGCTGGTGGCGGGGGTGGGCAACATCTACGCCGACGAGGCCCTGTTTCTGAGCGGCATTCACCCCTTGACGCCCGCCTTGCAGCTCTCCGACTCTGCCAAGGCACGCCTGCGGGAAGCTTTGATCCAGGTGTTGCGGGTCGGGCTGGAGCAGCGGGGCACCACCTTGCGGGATTACCGGGATCTGCGTGGGCTTAACGGCAACTACCAAGGGCAGGCATGGGTGTACGGTCGAGAAGGGGATCCCTGTCGCCTCTGTGGCACCCCCATTCAGCGGATCAAGCTGGCGGGCCGCTCAGCCCACTTTTGCCCCCACTGCCAGCCACTTCCAGGCCAGGTTGAGACTTGATGGCGTATCCCCCGTAAGCAGCTATAGTTCTAGGTTGATCCCCAGCTCCCCTCTCCCAGAGGGAGAGGGGCTGGGGGTGGTCGCGTGAGCGGCGCGGAGCGCTTGGGCACCTCTGGGAGAGGGGCCGGGGGTGAGGGAGGGATCCCAGTGAAAAAAATGGCATGGCCCCAGTTCTGGGTCGGTCTCCTCGGCGGGGTGGTCGGGATGCCGGCGGTTCCTGTTTTTGCCCAACTGGAGTTGGACGCCCAACTGGGCCGCTCTCAAGTCGTTTTTCCCGGCAAAGATTGCCCCGCCTGCGACCTGACAGGAGCCGAGCTGCCGGGAGTTGATTTGCAGGGGGCCAACCTGAAAGAAGCCATCCTCAGGCAGGCCAACCTACAAGCTGCCGACCTCTCCCAGGCAATCCTCAACTTGGCCGATTTGCGCGGCGCCAACCTGAGCGGTGCGGAGCAGGGCGGAGCTTTTTTGTGGGAAGCCGATCTCAGCCAGGCCAACCTGCAGCAGGCCAATTTCACAGGAGCCAATCTTCAGGTGGCCAACCTCAGCGGCGCTGATTTGCGAGGGGCCATTCTCGCCGGCGCCGACCTGACAGGAGCCACCTTGCGCCAGGCCGATCTGCGTGGGGCCGATCTACGCGGCGCTTTTTTGGAAGAAGCCGATCTGACGGGCGCTCTGTACAATGCCCAAACCCGGCTGGATCCCGCCTTCAACCCCAGTGCCTGGGGCATGGTCTTTGTGAAAAACTAACTCCCCTCTCCCTTTGGGAGAGGGGTTGGGGGTGGTCGCGTGAGCGGCGCGGAGCGCTTGGGTTGACTCCCTTTGGGAGAGGGGTTGGGGGTGAGGGCACGTTATCCGGGATCCCTCTTGTGGGCAGAATGAACTCAGCCCTCTCATAGGCTGGGATCCCCTGCCATGAGTTCTCCTGTCCGCGTCCTCATCGCCGATGACCATCCTCTGTTTCGGCTGGGGCTGAAGTTTGCCCTGCAAGCGCAAGGATTCGAGGTGGTGGCGGAAGCCGAGACGGGATCCCAGGCCGTTGAGTACTGTCGCCGTTGCCCCGTCGAGGTGGCCATTTTGGATGTGCGTATGCCCAATGGGGACGGGATCGCCGCCTGCCAACAGATTGCCGAGCTGGGCCTGCCGGTGGTGGTGGTGATGATGACTACTTTTCAGGAGCCGGCCTTGATCGAGTCAGCGCGGCGGGCTGGGGCCAAAGGCTACCTCTCCAAAGAAACCGATCCGGCGGAGCTGGCCCGCGTTATTCGGCAGATCTTGGCCAACCCCGACCGAGACTGGTTGCCTGCCCGGCAGGAGTTGCCCAAGCTCACCCCCCGCGAGTTGTGCGTGCTGCAACTGATGAGCCAAGGCTTGGCCAACAAGCAGATCGCCCGCCGCCTCGGCATCAGTGTCGAGACCGTGAAAGAGTACGCCAGCGCCGCCTACCGCAAGCTAGACGCCACCGACCGCGTCACCGCCCTCCTCAAGGCACAACAACTGGGGATTTTTTGACATACTCCCCATAGCTAAAGCTAGGGGATTCTCCCAAGGTCGCCCTTTGGGATTACTGGTTCAACGACCCCACTTACTGTTTTGGGTTCCCCCTCCACAGCAGAGGTGTTGGTCTCCCCAGTCGTTCCCTCTTGCGGGGCAGTTCCACTCCATCCCCAACAGCTCCAGTGCCCCCCGCAGAATGTTAAGCGCTGCATTTTGGTCTCGACACAACACCAACCCACACCTTTCTTAAAAAAGCAAACAACTATCTGGTATCTGGAAACTGTTCACGCAGCGTTGCCAAGCAATACCAGTCATTCAGAATCCTCCCCTTTGGAACGGGGAGTAAGGGATAGCGCTCCGCGCCGCCGGCGCGTTCGCGACAGCGTTGCGTAGCCATAACGATGTCACAAACCGTTTTATTGCTATTTGAAATGGCTATATGTTAAGTCTTTGGTCAAGGTTCGCCGCGCGAAAAGAAGAGGTTAAGATCGGCTTGTAGCGTGTTCAAGCTGCCTATGTCTGCCCGATCCAAGTCCAAAGTAGAAGCCCCCGCCAAGGGAATGGATCCCGGCCAGTTTACCGAAGCTGATGTGGCCGCAATTGCAGAGCGGTTGGAGCGCAATGACTACCCAACTGTCTTTGGCTGCTTGGAAGACTGGCATGCCCTTCGAGCCATTGCCTTTTATGCTCCCAGCTTGGTGGCTCCCTATGCACACCTATTGGAGTGGGAAGTGGATGAAGATTAGGGCTGCCCTCGCAGTTCTGAAGGGATCCTGGTGTTCAGGCTGAGGGGGGAGGAGGACTTCCGTCAGAAATCTGCTTGCGAATTAGGTAGCGTACTTCCTCAAGGAGGATGTTGAACCTTTGATCCGTTTCCGCTTGACGTTGGTTGATGGCCTGCATAGCCCGTTCGTGCTCTTGTTGTAGAGCGGTGAGAGTAATCAGAGCTTGAGTCACTTCTTCTGCCCATTCGGCAAGATGGGCCAGGTCAGAGCGGGTCTCGCTGACAACCTGCTGTAGCTCTCGCAAGCTTTGAGCCTGGGCAGCAGCTTGTTCGGCAGACTCAGCGCGGCTGGCCTGGATGGACTGATGCAGCTCCTGGATTTCC
>NZ_JANSJB010000060.1:8391-12841 GCF_047462355.1 Synechococcus sp. H55.9
TTTGAGCCTGGGCAGCAGCTTGTTCGGCAGACTCAGCGCGGCTGGCCTGGATGGACTGATGCAGCTCCTGGATTTCCCGCAGGCGGGCGGCATTCTGCTCGGCAGACTCAGCGCGGCTGGCCTGGATGGACTGATGCAGCTCCTGGATTTCTCGGCTGTTGGCAGCAACCTGTTCGGCCGTCCAAGCCAGCAGTTGCTCCACCCGATCTAAGCGGTCTTGACTCTGACTGTTCACCCGGACGCTCCGCCTTGCGAGTTAAAGTTAATCAACGCGCTCAGGCAATTATAAGCAAATCTCTGCCAACTTCGAGCTAAACTCGACCAAACAAAACAGGTGGCATTGTCAAGCCATAGAGCGAGCTGCTACTCCCAGAGCCGCCGAATAGGAGAGCGATGCAGCAACCGATGAGCCTCAGCCAGCAACTCTGGGATCCGCAGATGCTCTGGACAGCGGGGTAAACAGTCGCCGCATTCGGTACAGCGGTCGGCAGGCAAGCCCGGAAACCAATGTCCGGCTTGGCCAAACATGTTGTAGCGGTACTGGGCAAACTCTGTCATGTCGTGGGCAATGGCCAAGTTGCGCAGCCGCAGCACTTCGGGGATGTGAATCCCCTCTGGGCAGGGCAGGCAGGCGTAGCACTGAGCGCAGCGGCTGGATCCCAGACGCTCCTGCTCGGCTTGGCGCAACCGTTCCTGGATCCGTGGGCCCTCCACCCACCAACGGTCGGGATCCTGCAAAGCAGACAAGGCCACCTGCAACTCCTCAGGATGAGTGACACCCAAGCTGAGGGTGTGCACACGCGGATCTGCCAGCAGAAAACGATAGGCAAACTCCAAGGGGCTGAAGGGCGCACAGCACTCTTGCAGGTGTTGAGGGGGGCGATAGAGCATTCCCCCTTTATCGGCAGGAGAAATGATGAACACGCCCATATCCTGCTGGGCAGCCGCTTCCAGAGCCGGCGCATTGCGCTGTTGGAAAAAGTGATGGTGCAAATTGACAAAGTCAAAGCATCCGGTCTGGATGGCCTGCAGGATTAACTCCAGGGATCCATGGGTGGAAAACCCAATGTGGCGCACCCAGCCTTCTTGCTGGAGCTGCTTGAGAATCGGCAGCCCTTTCTGCAGTACCCACTCCAGATGTTCCGGCAGATTGATACCATGAAAGGCAAACTGATCCAAATAATCCACCCGCAGACGGCGCAGGGATGCCTGCAGCCGCTCCCGCAGACAATCGCTGGGAGTGAGCTTGCTGGTCAAAATCAACTGATGGCGTGGGAAGGGCAGAGCTGGCAAAATCTCGCCCAAGAGCGCCTCGGCGTGACCATAAGCCTGGGCCGTTTCGATGTGGTTGATCCCTGCAGCCAAGGCTGCCTCAACGGTTGCCTGAGCCTGATCCCTGGGCACATTGACCAAGCGCATGCTGCCCAGAGAAAAGGCTGAAATGAGCTGCTGGGTGCGTCCAAAGCGGCGGTAGAGCATTCCGGTTCTCGCATCCAATCGTCCCCTCAAGGCGGGAGACAGCCTCAGATTGCCGGGTACAGGCATTGTTGGGAATTGTTGCCCAGCAGTTCTGCTGCCAGCCGGATCGCCTGCTTGAGGCTCTCGGCGCGGGCCACCCCTTGGCCGGCAATATCGAAGGCGGTGCCATGGTCAGGGGAGGTGCGGATGAAAGGCAACCCGATCGTCAGGTTAACTGCCCGCTCAAAAGCCAGCATCTTCACCGGGATCAGGCCTTGATCATGATAGAGAGCCAAGTAGGCATCGGCCACGGCTGGGGATCCTTGGCCGTGCCAGGCTTGCGCGGGAGCCAGCCACATGGTGTCAGGGGGAAGCGGCCCCCAGATTTGGGCGTGGGGATAGGTGCGCAGCAGCTCGGTCAGCCATTCTTTTTCCTCAGATCCCAGTTGACCCCGTTCGCCGGCATGGGGATTGAGGCCGGCCACCGCGATCACGGGATCCGGGATCCCGAAGGTGTGGCGCAGGGATCCCACCAGCAAGTCCAACTTTGTGCGCACTAAGTCTGGGGTCAGCACAGTGGGCACTTGGCCAAAGGGAATGTGGGTGGTGGCCAGCAAAACCCGCATCTGCCAACTGCTGTGGGGGGAACGGGCGACAAACATCATCCCGTAGCGTTCAGCTCCGCTCAGTTGGGCCAACACCTCTGTTTGGCCGGGGAAGCGGTAGCCGGCTCGATGCCACAGATATTTGGCGATGGGCGCTGTCACGATCCCCTGAAACTCGCCCCCCAGCGTCTGTTCGATTGCCGTTTTCAGGTACACAAAACTGGCCGCCCCACCCTCGGCATCCCCTCGACCAATACGGCCAGACTGTAACCGAAAGCCTGTGTCGCATTCCAGCATTGGGATCCCTGCCGGATCGGCCAAGGTAGCCGCACACCTCTCCCTCAGTAGGCAGTGGGTAGCTTCCAAAACCTGCCGATCGCCCACCACGGTAATCCGCGCACAGGCCCGCACCTCGGGCTCTGCCAGCGCCTTGAGCACAATCTCCGGCCCAATTCCCGTGGGATCCCCCAACGTCAGGGCCAGTTTGGGCAGTGACAGGCTCATCAGGTCTTCTCTCGACAAGACAGGCGCTCCTTTTTCTTTTCTTGCCAATTCCTAGAGATCCCCCAAAAAGGGGGATACGTTAATCCATTCTGGCCCCAGGCCCGCCAGCAGGCTTTCTTCTTTCCGCTTCCAATTTCTAGAGAGCACGCAGAAAGCTGAAGCAGGACATTATCGCCGCAACCATCCAAGTTCCCGAAGAACGTTAGATTTTTGAGATTTTTGTTGCCAATTGATTGCGGATCCCTGGCAAAGGATTGACTGAGCAGGGGATTCGTTAGAGAGTATTTTCACCGGCTCGGCCGTCTGTACTTTGTCGCAGTTGTTGGCTGCTCTGATAGTCTTGACCGAGTAGGCACTTGTAAAGAGCTTTCCACCTATGGCCGACCAGGTATCCAAATCTGCTTGGAGGATCCGTTCCCTGCTGCTGCCCCTGTTGGCGGGGGCTGCCCTCGGCTGTGGGGGGAGTGGCAGCAGCTCTCCGTCTCTTTCGCCACCGGCTGGGGAGCCTGTCATCCTAAGGGTGGATCCGGTCAGGGGCCCCTTCACCAAGCTGGCCGATGCAGTTGCGGAAGCGCAGCGGCTACAGAGCGCCACAGCGGGGCTAGAGGTGCTGATCCAGATCTTGGGGACGGGCAGGGAAACTTTGCAAAGCAACCTGGCCCTGGATGGGGGCGACGGCACCAATGGCGGGCGCATTCGCGTCACCAACTCCACAGCTTACGAGATCCTCACCGGCCTGTTTGACGTGATTGTAGCCAGCCAAACCAGCCTGCAGGGGGTGGACGTGGTGCTGGGGGGCGGACGGGTTCAGGTGAACGACGGCACCTTTCAGCCGCGCAAGGTCACCCTCAACGATCCCCGCTCCAACATCTTGGTCAACGGCAATGCCGCCGTCCTGGAAGGGGCTTTGGGCCAACTGGCTCAGATTCTGTGCCAGCAATTTTTGGATCCCTGTGTGCAGATCTCCGGCAATGGCCGAGTCGCGAGCGTCTCACCCATTGTCAGCAAAGCCGGTGGGGTGGGTATAGGCACTGTGCCGGGGAGCAATCCCACCCTCGAGAACAACGCGATCCTCCTGCAAGCTCTGGGAGCTTTGGCGGTTCGCTACAGCAACAACTCCGGCGGGATCTTCCGCAACAACCAGATCGAAGGGGATCCGCCTACTGCTGCGGCTGGGTTGGCGCTGCAGGCGCGGCAAAGAGACACTGGTGGCACCACCGGGATCCAACTGGATGGAGCGGGATCGGTGCCGGCGATTCAATCCAACCAGATCGGCGTGGGCAGGATAGCCGGCAGCGTCGGCATTCGCATCTTGCAAGGAACCCAGGCCCGCACCATTACCGGAAATACGTTCCTAGCTCGGGGCGAGGGCGCGGGGGTAGCCATTCAAGTAGCCCCCGGCACACCGGCGGCAGTAGTCGCCGCCTACTTGGCCGGCAACAGCTTCCAGGGGAACTTTGCTGAGAGAATCGGCGGCGGATCTGCGCCGACGCCGACAGCGACCCCTGTTCCGACTCCGAGGCCATCTCCAACTCCCCCGGTGCTCGGCACCGGCCCAATTCAGATTACTCTCACCTGGAGCACTATCGATGACCTTGACCTATATGTCACGGATCCCAGGCAGCAGACAGTGTTTTTTGACAATCGGGTTATTCCTTCTGGGGGACAGCTAGATGTGGATGCCAATGCCGACTGCGTTGCCGTAACAGAAAATCCTGTAGAGAATGTTTTTTGGGCCTCCACCCCGCCCTCAGGCCTGTACCTTATTGAGGTGAGGTTGTTCCGGCGCTGTTCTCAGGTCACTGCTCCCATTCCCTTTACTGTAACAGTTCGCAAAAGCGGAAGCGCCGCACAAACCTTCAGCGGATCGGCCACCTCTCCTG
>NZ_JANSJB010000060.1:12941-16741 GCF_047462355.1 Synechococcus sp. H55.9
TCCCATTCCCTTTACTGTAACAGTTCGCAAAAGCGGAAGCGCCGCACAAACCTTCAGCGGATCGGCCACCTCTCCTGGCTCTGCGAGCAGGTTTACCTTTTCCTTTCCCTAGAGTTGGCTAAGGCTGGCATCCATCCGTCCTGGACACCCCCATTCCAGTTCTTGACTCAGGGATCCAGAAAACTTTTCCCCACCTTGCAGACAAGTGAGCCGCACAAGTTCAAACAGCCATAGCGGCCACAAAACACCTTCTTGAAGCAGAGTTCTTCTCCCCTCTCCCAGGGGGAGAGGGGTCGGGGGTGAGGGACAGCAGTGCCGAGTGCAGGGGATCCCTATTCCACGGCGGCCTTGGCTGCTTTCGCCTCTTTGGCGGCTCTCATTTCTGCCAGAATCTCCTCCGGCCGCTTGCCAGCCCGTTGGGATCCGGCAGGCAGCTCATGGGGATCGATCACCCCCTTGGGCAGGTAGGCAAACTCCCGCAGCGGCGTCACCATCGGGTCTTCCGTGACCTTGGAAGGCAAACGGCCCATCGCCACCTGGTGGTAGTTGAGGTCGTGGCGGTCGTAGGTGGCTAGCTCATAATCTTCGGTAACCGAGAGGCAATTGGTGGGGCAAAACTCCACACAATTGGCACAGAAAATGCACACTCCAAAATCGATGCTGTAGCTGTAAAGCTCTTTTTTCTTCATCTCGGTGTTATAGGCCCAGTCCACCACCGGCAGGTCGATGGGGCAAACCCGAACACAGATCTCGCAGGCAATGCACTTATCGAACTCGAAATGAATGCGTCCCCGAAAGCGCTCGGAGGGGATCAGCTTTTCAAAGGGGTATTGCACAGTCACCGGGCGACGGCCCATGTGGTCGAAAACCACCCCCATCCCCTGGCCGATGTACTTGGCCGCTTTGAAAGCATCGCTTACGTATTCGCCAACTCGCTTCAGAAAAGTCATGGCCTGTTCTCTCCCTCTCTCGCTTTCTTTACTTTCATTACTTTCATTCAACCCCCGAAAACGCTTGGGAAGGCGAGTTTCAAAGCTGCCGTCAACAGCAAATTGACAAACGAGACGGGCAGCAGAAATTTCCACCCCAAGTCCAGCAGTTGGTCAATACGCACCCGCGGCAAGGTCCAGCGCAAGAGGATGGCCAAGAACACGAAGATAAAAGCCTTGACCATCGTCATGAGAATCCCTAAGACCGCCGCGCCGATCTGCAAAAAGGGGTTGTCCAACGGGATCCCAGCCCAGGCGGCGATCGTCTCCACCGGCACCACGAACGACCAGCCGCCCAAGTACAACACCGCTGCAATCAGGGAAGCCAGCAGCAAGTTGGCGTAGGATCCCAGATAAAACAGGGCAAATTTCATGCCGGAGTACTCCGTTTGGTAGCCAGCCACCAGCTCCTCCTCGGCTTCCGGCAAGTCGAACGGGATCCGCTCCGTTTCCGCCAGGGCCGAGATCAAGAAAATGACAAAGCCAATCGGCTGCCGCCAGACGTTCCAACTGAGGATCCCCAGTCCGCTCTGCTGCTCCACAATCCCCACGGTGTCCAAGCCGTTGCTCATCAGCACCACCGCCAGCACCGACAGAGCTAGGGGTAGCTCGTAGCTGATCGACTGGGCCGCCGCCCGCAGCCCCCCCAGCAGGGAATACTTGTTGTTGGAGCCGTAGCCGGACATCAACAAGCCGATGGGCTGCACGCTGGAGGTGGCGATCAGGAAAAAGACGCCGATGGCGATGTTAGAGATCAACAGGTTCTGGCCGAAGGGAACCACCAGGTAGCACAAAAAGACCGGCAGGAAAACGAGGATCGGCCCCAGCGTGAACAAAACCGGGTCGGCCAGGCTGGGCAGCACATCTTCCTTCGTCAAGAGCTTGAGGCCATCGGCAATCGGGATCAGCACCCCCTGCGGCCCGGCCATGTTGGGGCCAATCCGCTGTTGGGCCGCTGCCGAGATCTTGCGCTCCAGCCAAGTCATCACCATCACCCCTAGAGTGGCGGCGATGACCAGCAACAACATGGGTAGGGGCATCCAGAGGGCGTGGGCAGCACCTGGGCCCAAGCCCAAGTTTTGCAGGGCAGTCTCAAAGCCAAGCTGTAGGTCGATACCGGCAGTTGTCATGGGGTTGAGTAGCTCCCTAAAGACGGTGGGTCAAAAAAACCTTGGATCCCGTGCGTTAACTAAGCCTTGCCGTTGGGATCCGACTGAGGGGGACGGTGGCGGCGGCGTAGCTCCTGCTGAATGATGGCCTGGAGGCGAGCATCGGATAGCTGCTCTGCGCGGCGACGCCTTTCTTCTTGGTACTTGGCCCATTGCTTGGGGCCGATAATTGCGGCAATAGTTGCAACAATCAAGAGCGGCAGAACCAAGATCGCCCAGGCCATCGCCTTTATCCTCGCTTTCCTAGCGGTATTTTAGCGATCCACCTCCCCCATGATGATGTCGATGCTGCCCAGAATGGCGATCATATCGGCTACCTTCATGCCGCGAATGAGCTGAGGCAGCACCTGCAGGTTGACAAAGCCAGGCGGACGAATTTTCCAGCGCCAGGGACAGACATTGTCGTCGCCGACGATGTAAATGCCCAGCTCGCCTTTGGCGCTCTCCACCCGCACGTAGGCCTCTCCTTTGGGGATCTTGAAGTTGGCCGAGGGTTTTTTGCTGATGAACTGGTAATCGCCTTTGTTCCACTCCGACTTTGGCCCCTCCAGCATGCGTTTGGCTTCCAGATTTTCAAAGGGGCCACCGGGCAGGGCCTTCACCGCCTGCTGGACAATTTTGCAGGACTGGCGCATCTCTTTCATACGCACCCGATAGCGGGCCAGGCAATCCCCCTCTGGGTAAACGGCCACCTCCCAGTCGAAGTCGTCGTAGCACTCGTAGTGATCCACCTTGCGCAGATCCCAGTTGACGCCGCAGGCGCGCAGCATGGGGCCGGATAGACCCCAGTTGATGGCATCCTGCTTGGAGATGACCCCCACCCCTTCCAGCCGCCGGCGGAAAATGGGGTTGTCGGTAACCAGCCGCTCGTACTCATCTACTTTGGGCAGGAAGTACTCGCAAAAATCGAGGCATTTTTCCGTCCAGCCGTAGGGCAGATCCACCGCTACGCCCCCGACGCGGAAGTAGTTGTTGTTGATGAGGCGCATGCCGGTGACGGCTTCAAACAAATCCAAGATCCACTCCCGCTCCCGCATGGCATAGAGGAAGGGAGTTTGGGCGCCCAAGTCCGCCAAGAAGGGGCCGAACCAGAGCAGGTGGTTGGTGATGCGGGTCAGCTCCAACATGATCACCCGCAAGTAGCTGGCCCGCCGGGGCACCGGGATCCCAGCCAGTTTCTCGACGGCGTTGACGGTGATGGCCTCGTTGAACATGCCAGCGCCGTAGTCCCAGCGGGAGACGTAGGGCAGGTATTGCACCACGGTGCGGTTTTCGGCAATTTTTTCCATGCCGCGGTGCAAGTAGCCGATCACCGGCTCGCAATCGACGATGTTTTCGCCATCGAGGGTGACCAGCAGGCGCAAGACCCCGTGCATAGAGGGATGGTGCGGCCCAAAGTTGAGCAGCATCCGGTCGGTACGGGTCTCGATCATGGGCATGGGCATAGCCGCCGCCTCCGCAACTGAAGAATGTTTATGGTCTGCAACATTTGCAGTATAACGGCTTTCCCGCGGTTCCTCGATCTCTCAGGCCATCAGGGATCCCAATTTTCGTCATTGAGGATCCCCTAATGGGTTCGGCTAGAGTGTTTTAAAAAAAGGTAAGGAGAGGGATGGCGGCATCTGGTTCACCCCCGAATGGC
>NZ_JANSJB010000061.1:0-16504 GCF_047462355.1 Synechococcus sp. H55.9
GATTGCTACCCCAAGCATACCGCTAAGCCTTTGCAATGGGCGACCTCTTACAGCAATTTTTCTCACCCATAAGCGCCCTTTTCTCGCTGACCCAGGGGATCGCCTGGGCTTGTTGGCGGCTATCGTTCCTGAGTTACCGAGAAGCGCCGCGAAGTCTCTGGCTTTGGCTACGGGAAGTCTGTCAAGAATATCCCCCCACCAAGTCTGGGGAACTTGGGGATTCGGAATCTGAGGCGGAAGAGTCCCGCAGCAGCCGCTCCAGCTTCTGTCGAAGAGGTGGCTCCAACTGTTCCAGCTCGTTGACGAAGTCTTTTATACCCTGAAACTGGCGGTAGACGGAGGCAAAGCGTACATAGGCCACCTCGCTCAGGTGTTGCAGGCGCTCCAGCACCATCTCGCCGATGCGCAGAGTGGTTACCTCTTGGGCATCTTCCAATTGCAGTTTTTCTTCGATCTCGTTGACCAGCTCTTCCATCTGTCTGACGGTGACGGGGGTTTTTTGGCAGGCGCGCATCACCCCCTGCAGGATCTTGTTGCGATTGAAGCTTTCGCGGGATCCATCCCGTTTGATGACCATGATGGGCATGAACTCGATGCGTTCGTAGGTGGTGAAGCGGTAGCCGCAGGACATGCATTCTCGCCGCCGCCGCACACTCTGGCCGCCTTCTGCCGAACGAGATTCCAAAACCCGGATTTCTTGTTTGCTGCAGCGGGGACATTTCATGGCTGGTGATCCTCGACAAAGCGACAGGTGGAGAGGGGGTGCCTCAATTTTACCGGATACCTTCGGATACCCATTTAGACTCAGACAGATTGCAGCTGAGATGAACTCTGTTCGTTGGGCATAGATGGCCAGGGATCCCACCAGGCGGCGGCTTGCGCCTGGATTTGGGCTTTTAGCTCTGGTTCCATGCGATCCAGATGGGCCAGTACCCATTTCATCCTGCCCAAAGGAGTTAGGAGGGAGTGCTGACGCAACAGGAAGTCCCAGTAAAACGTGTTAAAGGGACAGGCCCGTTCGCCCATCTTTTCGCTGGGATTGTAGCGGCAATGGCGGCAGTAGTCACTCATTTTGCGGATGTACTGGGCGGAGGCCGCGTAGGGTTTGGTGGAGAGCATGCCCCCGTCGGCGAAAAGGCCCATGCCGATGACGTTGGGCTGCATCACCCAGTCATAGCTGTCGATGAACACGTCGTGAAACCACGCTTCCACCGCTTGGGGTTGGATACCGCTGATGAGGGCAAAATTGCTGAGAACCATCAGTCGCTGGATGTGGTGGGCATAGCCATGGCGGCGAATTTGCCCTAGGGTGTGCCGCAGACAGGCCATGTCGGTTTCGCCCGTCCAAAAAAAGTCCGGCAGGGGGCGGTAGTGGCCAAAGAAGTTCTTCTGGGCATAGCCCTGGGGCATTTGGTATTCATAGAAGCCGCGCAGGTATTCCCGCCAGCCCAGGATCTGGCGGATGAAGCCTTCCGCCGAAGGGAGAGGGATCCCGCCGCGATGGTAGGCCTGTGCGGCGGCGGCGATGACTTCATGGGGGGTGAGCAGGCCCAAGTTGAGGTAAGGGGACAGCAGGGAGTGGTAGAGGAAGTCCTCGCCGGTTTGCATGGCGTCTTGCCAGGGGCCGAAGTGGGGCAGGCGGTGCCGGATAAAGTCTTCGAGCACTTGCAGGGCTTGGGCACGGGTGACAGCCCAGCCAAATCCCTCTAAAGATCCGAAGTGATGGCCGTAATGGTGCTTGACTTTTGTGATCACGGCCTGGGTGATGGCGTCGGGAGGAAACGTCAGAGGCGGCGGGTAGCGCCGGCCAGGCTGGGGAGGCTGCCGGTTTTCCCGGTCGTAGTTCCAGCGCCCGCCGAGGGGCTGGGAGCCGTCCATGAAGATGCGGAAGCGTTTGCGCCCTTCGCGGTAAAAGTCTTCCAGGAGCAGGCGCTTGCGGCCTGTGGCCCAGTCGATAAATTGGCGAGCTGTCCAGAGGAAGTGGTTGTTTTCCAGGATCAGGAGGGGGCAGGGGAGGGCAGACCGCAGCTTTTCTACCTCATCCCGGACGGGAATATCGGCGGGCTGCATGAGGCGGATTTGCCGCAGTTGCTGTTGCTTGGCCCAGGTTTGCAGGGGCTCGGCATAGCCGTCGGCTTCCACATAGGTGACCGGGTAGCCCCGCTGTTGCAGTTCTTGGGCAAAGTGGCGCATGGCCGACCACACCAGCACCAATTTCTGCTGATGGTGGTTGCGGGAGCTGGCCCAGGTGTGGGATTCGATGAGGATGATGGGAACGCAGCGAGGGGGTAGGGCGGAGAGGGAGGCGAGGGCGGATTGCTGGGGATGGAGTTGATCGGGGAGGATCCAGACGCCTGTGGGGCCAGCGAGTGAAGCGGTCATGGGAAGGCGGGGTAATTTTGTCGATCGCGGGGCCAAGATGTCTCTAGATCTCTGAGGGCAGCCCAAGTTGAGTGTAGCGTTGGGGAGCAGGGCTAAGGTAAGGTGGCGATGGAGAGGGCATCCAGCCGGCTAGCGGGGGAAAGAGGGCGGTTGGGGATCCCTTTTTTCAAGGCCTGGGCCGGGCTGGGGATGGCGGCGCTGCTGCTGCTGGTGATTTGGAATTGGACGGATCCCTTGCCGCCGGCCTGGGATGAGGCGCAGCATCTGCTGCAGGCGCAGGCGTTTGGGCTTCACCTGGGGCGGTTTCGCTGGGAAAAGATCTGGTGGCAGCAGTTGCTCCACCTTAACCAGCGCTACCCGCCTTTGGCCTACTGGCTGGGGATCCCGTTGGCAGCTCTGCATCCGTTCGGCCGTGCTGACGGGCAATTGCTCAATTGGGTGTTGCTGGGGGTTCTGATCCTGGCAACCCAGCGGCTGGGGCGGCGGGTCTATCGCTCTTGGGAAGTGGG
This sequence comes from Synechococcus sp. H55.9, assembly GCF_047462355.1. Lineage (NCBI taxonomy): Bacteria > Bacillati > Cyanobacteriota > Cyanophyceae > Synechococcales > Synechococcaceae > Synechococcus > Synechococcus sp. H55.9. Next base: position 2,892 of record NZ_JANSJB010000061.1, read on the forward strand.
CTGGCTGGCGGCGGCGCTGGTACTCCTTTATCCGGGGATCACGGCTTTGGCTCATGTTTACATGCTGGAGCTGCCGCTGGTGGTGGCGGTGACGCTGGCTTTTTGCGCGCTGTGGGCCTATGCGGAGGAGCCGTCCTGGCGGGGGGCGGCGGGGGTGGGGGCGGGGGTGGCGGCGGTGCTGCTGACCAAGTGGACAGGGGTGCTGTTTTTGCTGCTGCCTCTGGTGGGGGCTGCAGGTCAGGCTTTCTGGCGCAGCAGAAAAGCGGTGGGGTGGCAAAAAGGGATCCCTGTGGCCCAGATGGGGTTGGGCCTGGCTGTGACGCTGCTGCTGTGTTGGCCTTGGTACGGAGCCAACTGGCTGTTTGTGCTCAGCAATGGGTGGGGCTATGCCAGTACTGCCCACTACTACGTCACCTGTGGGGCTGGATCCCTGTGTTGGTGGACTGCCTACTTGCGCTGGTTGCCCCTGCAGATGAGCCCTTTTTTGTGCCCCTTGCCGCTGCTGACGCTGCTGGGATCCCTGGACCGGCGAGAGGCAGTCCTGTGGGCCGCCTACAGTTCGGGCTATCTTCTCTACACCGTGGTGGATATTAAAGATGTGCGCTTTACCCTACCCCTGTTGCCCCTTTTGGCGGTGTTGTCGGCAGGTGGGATGCAAAAAGCTTATCGGTGGCTGGGGGAGCGCTGGGGCGGGTGGGCTTTGCAAAGGGGAGCCTGCGCGGGGCTGGTTCTGGGCTGCTTGGCCTTGGCCAGCTTGGGTCGGCCCCTCACCCCAGGCGTGGCCCCTCTCTGGAGGGGGATCCCGATGCAGTGGCAGGGGCAGCGCCCCGCCCAGGAGCTGACCCAGTGGATTGAGACGTTGCTCCAGCCGGGTTTAACCACCACCTTGGGCGTTCTTCCCAACACCGAGCTCATTTCTTCGGAAACGCTGACTTACTTGGCGGCTCTCCAGCGCTGGCCGGTCACGTTCCGCGCTGCCGGGCAAACCCCCTGGCCGGAACTGGAGCTATCCTTGCTGGACGGGTTTGTAGATGCTGCGGGGGAACAGGGAATTGTCGGCCCCTACGGCCCGGCCAAGGAGCAGATCCGGCAGCACCTGCGCAGCAGCCCGGACTGGCGACAAGAACCTGGGGTAGAGTTGCCCAGCGTGGGTCGGCTGCAGACTTATTTTCCCCGCCGGCCACGGGTGACGGTGCAGGAGTCGCCTCTTGAAGCTGGGGAGGTGGAGTTGGTGGAGGTTGAGGCGCTGTCGGAGCTGGGGATCCCGGCCTGGCGGCTGCGCTGGCAAGGCCCGGCTCAGGAGTTGGCCCAAACCCTGGCCTGGGCGTGGCTGGAAGATTCCCAAGGGCAGGTGTTGGCCGAGCGCGCCTGGGTGGTGGGGCAGAACCGCCTGCAGCTCAGCTCAACGGGTGTCTGGCTGGTGGAAGAGATCCTGACGCTGCCCACAGCCGACTTCTCGAAGGGGAGCTTTCTCCACCTGGATTGGCAGTTGCCCAATGGGATCCGCCATGCCCTCCACCAGCCCTGGAGAGGATTCCTGTTCAGCTTCCAAAAGGAGGGATCCCTTTTTTTGATGGATCCCTTGTTTCCTCTCCAAGAGGCGGCCAGAGCTGCTGCTGCTGGGGATCTGCAAACTCTCTCCCTTTACCTCAATGCCTGGACAACCCTGCAATACCCGACTTTTCTGACGGATCCCGATCGCACCCTGACACGCCAATTGCTAGAGGGGCAATGGCAACAGGCCGCTGCCCAGGGTCGAGTGAACCGGCAAATCCAAAGCCACTACCAACTGGGCCTCATGTTGGCAGTGCTGCTGCAGCCACAAGCAGCCCAGCGGCATTTTCAACAAATTGTCGAGCTGGATCCCGAGGACCAGTGGGCGCGGGCTTACCTGGCCTTTTTGCGAGTATTTTTTACCCGTGACCTTGAAGGCGTTCCGGAGTTGCAACAAGAGGTTTCGGCTATGGTTCGGCCTCTTTGCCAGAAAGCGGATCCAGACTGGGATTGGAATTGGGTTTGTGCTGATCTTTAGCCACAAAGTCCAAATCCATTTGAGAAACTTGTGAAAGCAGAAAGTCGGCAAAAGCTTTGGCCACCACCGAAAGGCGCTTGGAGCGCAAATAGACCAAATACCAAAACCCCCGAATGGGGAACTCTTCCACATCTAAAATAGCCAGATGATGTTGCCATCCCCCCAAAGCCAACACATGCTGAGACAAAACCGAAATGCCCAGTCCACCAACAATGCCTTGGCGAATGGCTTCGCTGCTGCCTATCTCCATGCGAATATTTAACTTCAAGTTGTGTTTGTCAAAAAGCCGCTCCACCGCCATGCGCGTTCCAGATCCGGGTTCGCGGGCCAAGAAGGGTTCTTGGGCAATGCGCGCCAGAGGGATCCGCTTTTGGCCCACCAGCGGATGATGAATGGGGGCCATAACCACCAAAGAGTTTTCCAGAAAAGGTTGCGCCACCACATCCAAATCTTCCGGCGGCATCCCCATCACGTAGAGATCGTCCATGTTGTGGCCGAGCCGCTCCAAAACCTGCTGGCGGTTGATTACTTTAAGGGCGACGTCGATACCGGGATACTGCTGACAGAATGGCCCCAGAAGACGAGGAATAAAGTATTTGGCGGTGGTGACCACCCCAATGCTCAGCCGTCCCTGTTTTAACCCCTTCAGGTCGGCAAGGGTCATCTCGAATTGATTCAATTGTTCGAAAATTTTGTCGCAGGTTTGGTGTAAAGCTTGCCCCGCTTCGGTGAGATACAGCCGCTTGCCCACCTGCTCAAACAGCGGCAACCCCACGGCTTTGCTCAATTGCTTGATCTGCATGGAAATCGTGGGCTGGGTCAGGTAAAGCTCTTCGGCAGCCCGGGTAAAGCTCAGGTGACGAGCAGCAACCTCGAAGATTTGCAGTTGGTGCAAGGTAATGGCCTTCATGGACAATTAGGAAAAACTAAAGGTTCACTACTAAATCATAAGCCCTGATCTATGCGTTTTGGCGAGATCTCCCCGGGGAAAGGCAAACCCCTGTCCCCCGTCCTTTGACGGAGCTTGAGGTAGGGGAGTGAACTAGGATGGGAAAGCGCGGTTTTGCCGTGTTGGTCGACCCGCTTGTCTTTCAGGTCTGGAGCAGTGTAGATGGCAGTTTACGAGGGCAACTTTGTTCAGACGGCGGATCTGCGTCTGGCGATTGTTATCAGTCGGTTTAACGACTTGATTGCCGGCAAATTGTTGGAGGGGTGCCAGGACGGGCTGAAGCGGCATGGTGTGGATGTCGGCCCGGAGAGCAAGCAGGTGGACTACTACTGGGTGCCGGGCAGCTTTGAGGTGCCTGTGGTAGCCCACCAACTGGCCCAGTCCCGCCGCTACGATGCCATCATCTGCCTGGGGGCAGTAATTCGCGGCCAAACCCCTCACTTCGACTATGTGGCGGCAGAGGTGGCCAAGGGGATCGCGGCAGCGAGTTTTCGCACCGGCGTGCCAGTCATTTTCGGGATCCTCACCGCCGATACTCTGCAGCAGGCGCTGGAGCGGGCCGGGATCAAGAACAACAAAGGCTGGGAATACGCCATGAGTGCCCTGGAGATGGCCACCCTGATGCGCCAAGTGGCTCCCCTGTTGCAAGGGAGTGACAGGGCTGGCAACAATGGAGCGGCCTCCCGTCCCTCTCTGCCCGGTGGAGCAGAGGCGCTGCAGCCGGGGGTAACTTTGGAGAGTGCCGCCTACTGACGGCGGGTTAGACGGGTGAGCACCTCATTGGAACGCTGCACAAAGGCCCGTGCGGCTGCGGGGTCAAAGCTTTTCTGGGTAATCAGCGCCAGATCGTAGATGTGGTTGCAGATAAGGTTGACCAGCTCTGGATCCCGCCCCTCCTCGGCCAGAGCCTGCAGGTTTTGGATCAAGGGGTGGGCGGTGTTGAGCACCAGGGTGTGTTCTTCCAGAAACTCCATTGGTTTTTGTTGCAGGATGGCATTGAGCTCCTGCAGGCGCCGCAGCGCCTCCGGCAGCAGGATCATGGCCGGAACTGACTCAGACTTGAGGGCCTCGGCTTTGATCTGCAGCTTCTCTTTGCCCAAAGCCTGACGGAACAGATCCACCAGCTTTTCGCTGCGGGTTTTTTGTGTGATGGGATCGACGAGATCGGCAGCTTTGTCTTTCTGGATCAGCGTCTCGTCCAGCTCGGAATCCACCCGCTTAAATTGGATCCCTTCTTCCCGATACTCCCGCTCCAGGAAGCTGCTGAAATGGCTGTCGATCCAGCTATCCAGCATGATGACCTCCAGGCCCTGGGAGCGGTGCAGGTCGATGTAGGCGCTCTGGGCCGCTTCGTCGGTGGCGTAGTAAACCCGCTTGTTTTGCTTTTCCCGCGTGCGCTCCAGGTATGCTTTGAGGGTCACGTACTCCGGTTTATCGGCAGGGGATCCGGCCACTCGGAAGATGAGAATGTCTTTAATCTGGGCGAAGAACTTGTCGTTGTTCATCGCCCCAAACTTCATGAAGAGGCTGATATCGGGCCAGACCTTGACATATTTTTCGTAGTCTTCTTTGTAAAGCTCGTTGAGGCGATCCGCCACCTTTTTGGCGATGTGATCCCCGATGCGCCTGACGGTGCGATCATTTTGCAGGAAGCTGCGGGAGACGTTGAGGGGAATATCCGGGCTGTCGATGGCACCGCGCAGAGGCAGGAGGAATTTGGGAATGACTTCTTCGCAGTTATCCTGGACAAAAACCTGGTTGCAAAATAGCTTGACCTGGCCCTTGGTGGGATCGATATCCGGGCGCAACTTGGGGAAGTAGAGGATCCCTTGCACGATGAAGGGATAATCCGTGTTGATGTGTACCCAGAAGTGGGGATCCTCTTGGAAGGGATAGAGGTAGCGGTAAAACTCTAGGTAATCCTCATCCTTGAGCTCAGAGGGAGGAATCTTCCAGAGGGGCTTCTGGCGATTGATGACTTCTCCGTTGAGTTTAATAGGGACGGGAATGAAGTCGCAGTATTTGCGCACCAATTCGCGGATGCGGCTTGGCTCCAGATACTCCTCGCTATCCGGGCTGAGGTAAAGGGTGACGGTGGTGCCGATGGCGGAGCGCTGCGAATCGGAAAGGGTAAAAGTTGGGCTGCCGTCGCAAGACCACTGCACAGGTGTGCTGCCGGGCTGATAGGAAAGGGTGTCGATCTCCACCCGCTGCGCCACCATAAAAGAGGAATAGAATCCCAGGCCAAAGTGGCCGATGATCGCCTGTTCTGCCTCTTTGCCTTTGTACTTTTGAAGGAACTCCTCAGCGCTGGAAAAGGCCACCTGGTTGATGTACTTTTTTACCTCTTCGGCAGTCATACCGATGCCGGTGTCGCTGACCGAGAGGGTCTTGGCCTCTTTGTTGAGCGCGATCACGATCTCCGGCTCCGGGGGATCCGCCACTTCGCCGGCCAGTTTGGCCATCTTGAGCTTGGCAATGGCATCGGCAGCATTGGAGATCAGCTCCCGCAAAAAAATCTCCCGATCCGAATAGAGAGACTGCTTGATGATGGGGAAAATGTTCTCGGTGTGGATGGTGATGGATCCCTGTTCCAGCACAGTCATAGATGGCTCGGCACTTCAACAAGCTCAGTGCCAATCTACAGAGGTAGCAAAGGCCCCGACAAGCTGAACTTTTTCCAGAAATCCGCACCCGCAACCGAACCGGCTCTAGAGCTGAGCCCCTCTGGCCGGACTCTGCGCCTGGTCGATATCAAGGGTAAGCTGGTGGGCCCAATCTTGCCCAACGCGAATGGTGATGTCGGAGTTGAGAACGCCGGTGGATTCCACCCGCAGCTCTCCCAGGCCAAGGGCAGCGCGAACCTGCTTGGCTCCTTCCCGATCCCCGCTTTGGGCGAGGATCTCCGTTTGCGGCAACACCTGGGGGCTGTCTTCGACGGCAAAAACCTGGGTATAGCCCTGTCGAACCAGTTCTTGCACCATGCGGCGGGCCATCCCCGGCTTTCCGGTAGCATTTTGCACAGCTATGCGCAGGCGGTGCGGCGAGATGGGAGCTACTTCCGCCTCCAGGCCAAAGTGGGTCACGGCCAGGCGGCGGATCCCGGCCAAATCTGGCAGCCAGTAGCTGGTGGCAAACTCTCCCGGCTGGCTGAAGCGGCCCGGCAACAGCACCAGGTCGATGCGATCGTCCCCAGAGGTGAGGACGAACTTGGCCAAGCTCAGAACCTCTTCCCAGGTGAGGTTGGTCTCCAGGTGGGTGCGGACGACCTGCAAAACCTTCGGGATGCGCGGCCAGACGGCAGGGGAGAGCAGTTCCCGGCTCAGGGCCCGCAGCAGCTCCTGTTGCCGTTGTACCCGACCGATATCCCCCAAGCCCAGGTGGTCGCGGCGGAAGCGGGCAAAGTGATGGGCTTGTTCGCCATTGAGGCGGTGCCAGCCAGGCTCTAGGTTAATAAACAACTGCTGCGTGTGATCCACATAGTGCATGGGCTCCGGCACATAGACCTCCACACCCCCCACTGCGTCAATCAAAGCTTCCAGGGCCTCGGTATTGAGGCGAACATAGCGGTCAATCGGGATCCCGCCCAGCAAGGTGCTGACCACCTGGGCCACCAGCGCCGGGCCCCCTGCCAAGTTGGCCGCATTGATCTTGGTTACACCAAAGCCAGGCAAGCGCACGCGGGTATCGCGAGGGATGGATAGGACAGTGATCCGCTGCGCCTGTGGATCAAAACGGGCCAAGAGGATGGTGTCGGTGCGGGTGTTGAGACGCTCCCGTTCTGTGGACAAGGGCAGGGTGGGATCCGGGTTGTCGGTGCCGAGGATGAGAATGTGCAAGGAGCGATCCAGAGCGGCAGCCCGCAAAGCATCCGGACGGAAGGCTTCTTGTTCGCCGGGAGTGAGGGAAGTGGGGATCACCGGACGGGGCAACATCACAGCCAAGAAGGCACCGGCAGAGCCCGCCAACACAGCCGTGAATCCCAACAACAGCCAGAGGATCCCCTGGCGAATGGCCTGCTGACGAGCGGCGCGGACACGGTCTGGGCGGGGTGGATAGTGGAAAGAGGACATCAGGTCGGGCCGAGCCTCGCGGGCGCCTGCAGGAAGGGGTGTACTGTCTAGGTGGTGTTGCCAACCCCACCAATTCAAGGTCATGTTACCGCATCCTTATTCTCTAGGACTGTCCATACCCAACTGCAACGAGAGAGCAGCTTCCCCGGCGGGATCCCTGCAGCCGTTACCGGGGAAGTGGGAGGCGCACCTTTGGCTGTGGAGCGTACCCCCGTTGGAGCAGTTGCTTCCCCAGCTCGACATGCTTTCTCCTGGGGAATGCCGGCGGGCAGAGCGTTTACAACTGCCGGCGGATCGGTGCCGCTTTCTGGCCGGTCGTCTTGGGTTGCGCAGCTTGCTCAGCCGCTACAGCGGCATTCCACCCCGGGCGATCCCCCTCGACCACAGCTCCACCGGCAAGCCCTATTGGCGGGATCCACCCCTACCGCTGCAGTTCAACCTCAGCCACTCCCACGAGTGGATCCTGGTTGGCTTGACGTTGCAGCGTCGAATTGGCGTGGACTTGGAGCGGATCCGACCCGTGCCCCGCTGGCAACGCATTGCCCGACGCTATTTTTCCGCCGCCGAGCAGGCTCGTCTGTTGGCCTGTCCACCGGCAGAGCGGGAGAGGGTTTTCCTGGAGCTGTGGACGCAGAAAGAAGCTCTCCTGAAAGCCATGGGCGTGGGGCTGGCCGGAGCCAGGGCCGGGGCCGGGGATCCCTGCTGGCTGACCCTGCCCCTGCGGGTTGCCGAGGGCTACGTTGCCGCTGTGGCGATGGAACGACTGGAAGTGGGCGGGCCAGTCCCGACGGTGCAGCTCTGCCAAGGCGCAGATCTCTTCACTCCCGCTTGAGCTGCTATCTTGGGTTTTCAGGCCGAGTTTCCATGTTGGGGTTATGTTGCGTGGGTTGCGTTATCTCCTGATATTGAGCCTCTGTCTGGGGATGTCGATCGGCGGGATCCCGCATCCGGCCTGGGCGCGGGATCTGTCGCGGCAAACGCCCCAGGACAAAGCTGTCGAGTTAGGTACTGCCGATAACCAGTTGGTGTTTGTGCCCAAGGAGCTCTTTTTTCGCAACGGCAACCTCTACCGTTTGCACTTGAGCAACCCCAGCCAGTTGAAGCACTATTTCAGCGCCAAAGATTTTGCCGATGCCGTTTGGACTCGCAAGTTGGAAGTGGCCGGTGTGGAAATCAAGGGCCAGATCCGAGAACTGGAGCTGAAGCCAGGTGCGGCAGTGGAGTGGCAGTTTATTCCCCTGAAATCTGGAGTTTATTCTTTGGCCTGTACCATTCCCGGCCACGCCGAAGCGGGCATGATTGGGCAGATTACCATTGGCGACTAGGCTATCTCCTGGGCTAGGGGGGCAAAAGGGGATAGAAAAGAGAAAGACGCTGCCAGGCAAATCGCATGAAAAACCTGCTCAGCCCCATCGTGGAACACTGGACTCGGCGACGCCAGGCAGCCTCTCCTCGCAAGAGCAGGCCCCCCCTGCCGGAGCGGGTTGCCGGCTATGCCCTAGCGCTTCTCTCCCTCACTGCTGTTCACGGGATCCGCTACTACAACGAGCCGCAACTGACCGTCGGCAGCCGCTCCCCGCAAACCTTCCTCGCTCCTGCTGCGGCAGAGATCGAAGATGTGGAGGCTACCCAGGCCCGGCAGGCCGAGGCGCGACGGCGCGTGGTGCAAGCCCTCAAAATCAACAGCACCGCCAACGAGAGCATGCGGCAAAATCTGGAGGCTCTCCTGGCAGCGGCGGAGGCCATCCGACAAGAGGCAGGTTCTCTGCCCTATGTTTCTGTCCAATTGCTATCTCTGCCAACGCAGATCTACCTGCGCCAGCTTGCCCCAGAAGAGTGGGAAGCCTTTCAGGCTCGTGTCCGACAAGAGGCCATCCGCACCCGTGCAGCCACTCAATCTCTGTCGGAAGAGGTTGCTGGACGTCTGGAGCCGCTTTTTCCAGAGCAGCGGGCCCGGCAAGAGCTGGTCGAGGTTTGGCAGCGGGCCTGGTTGGATGGGGCGGCCACTCAGACGGCGGCCACGGATCCCTATACCCAGTTAATTGCCCAGGTGGAAGCGGCCCAACAGCGCTACCAAGGGGCTCTGCCGGCTCTGGAGCAGCTCACCCCCCCTGTCCCGGCCACGGTTCTCAACTTAACAGAGACTGAGTGGCAGCAGCTCCAGGGACTGAGCCGGCGGGTCTTGGAGCGCCTGCAGAAGATAGGCATTGTGGATGGCCTGCCCCGCGAGGTGCGCGCTGAAGGGATCCAAGCCCAACTGGACGAGCTGGCCTTTCCAGGCAGTGCCGCCCAGCGGCAGGAGCTGCAGGGGCTGGTCTATCAGTGGCTGCAGCAGGTGCTGATCCCCAATCTGGAGGTGGATCCGCAGCGCACCGAGCAGCGCATTCGCGCCGAGCTGGAAAAAGTTGAGCCCGTCCTGATCTCGGTTGCGGAAAACCAGGTGATTGTGCGAGCAGATCAGATCATCACCCCCGAGCTCTTTTTGATTTTGGATCACTTTGGGTTTACCCAGCGCAGGATCAACGTCTGGGGCCTGGTGGGGGTGGCTGGCGTTATGGGCTTGGGCTTGGCCATTTTCGTCCCCTTGCAGCAACGCTTGCAGCCGGGATTGCGCCGCCGGGATCGGGTGTTGATCCTGATGGTTTCCCTGACTGCTCCGCTTGTGGCAACTTTGTTCAAGCTGGAGTTCAGCTCCTTGCCGGCGGTGGGGCTGTTGCTGGGCAGTTTTTACGGGGCAGGGCTGGGCCTGGTGGTGGTGGTGGGACAGGCGTTACTTTTGCCGTTGGTCTCCTCTGCCAATCTGCTCACCTTCGCACCCTTGCTTTCCGGCAGTGTGGTGGCCTGCGCCCTGGCCGGGCGCTCCCGCTCTCGGGAAGAGTTGGCCTTGTTGGGAGGAGGGGCGGCGGCGGTGCAGATGCTCACCTATGCGGCTGTTAGCTTGACCACAACTGGCGGCATCGACCTATTGGCGATGGCCTTGGGGGGAGGGATCACGCTGGGGTGGAGCATTGTGGCGCTGGGAGCCAGCCCCTACCTGGAGCGCTTGTTCGACCTGGCCACCCCCATTCGCCTCATCGAGTTGAGCAACCCCAACCGCACCCTGCTGCGACGGCTGGCGGCAGAAGCCCCCGGCACCTTCCAGCACACCCTGTTTGTAGCCACCTTGGCGGAACGAGCTGCCCAGAAGCTGAACCTTAACGTGGAGCTGGTGCGCACCGGCACCCTCTACCACGACATCGGCAAAATGCTGCAGGCCCGCTACTTCATCGAAAACCAGATGGGCGGCCTCAACCCTCATACGCAACTGGACGATCCCTATCGCAGCGCCCAGATCATCAAGGCCCACGTCAGCGATGGGCTGCGCCTAGCCAAGCAATACAATCTGCCCACCGCTGTCCAAGCTTTTATCCCTGAGCACCAGGGGACGATCCTGATTGCTTACTTTTACCATCAAGCCCAGATGAAAGCCGGGGATCAGCCGGTGCCCGAGGAGCTGTTCCGCTACGATGGCCCCATCCCCCAGAGCAAGGAGACAGGGGTGGTAATGCTTGCCGATGCTTGTGAGGCGGCCCTGCGCAGCATGACCCTGAGCGACGGCTTTGGCCCTGAGGTGGTTGAGCGGGCCAAGGCTGTTGTCCGCAAAATTGCCCAGGCCCGTTGGCAGGATGGCCAACTGGTCGATAGCGGCCTGACGCTGCAGGATTTGGAGGTGGTGGCAGACGCTTTTGTAGAGGTGTGGCGGGAATCCAACCACGAGCGCATCCCCTATCCCAGCGTCACCCCTGCCCCCTCGCTGCCGGAGCCTGACCAGGCACAAATGCCGATGTCGATGCCCCCGCCCACCGGCTCCTCTCAGCCGAGCGCACCCTTGCGAATCGCTGGGTAGGTAGAGAAAGGTCTAGTCCTGAAGCTGATCCATCGGTAGGATAAGGGATTAATTGCGGATCAAGTCAAGACGGCCCAGAGTTGGGATCCCCTGCCATTGTTTTTTGGATGGCCTCCTGTTCGCGTCAGCGGGACAGAGTCTTTATGCCCCATGTAGCTCCTGCTTCATCTACCCATCCCAAAGCTTCTGGAGTTCCCATTCAGATCCCATCTCTATCCCACCCCAGCCCTGTTCAACTTTCGTTGGTCATTCCCACCTACAACGAAGCTTCCAGCATTGGCAGCTTGATTCGCCAGTTGTGCGCCCACCTCGACGCGATTCTACCCGGAGCCTATGAGCTGATCGTGGTGGATGACAACAGCCCAGATTACACCGCCAAGTTGGCCCAGGAATTGCAAGAGGAGTTTCCCCAACTCAAAGTTATCTGCCGCCAGGGGGAACGGGGCTTGGCCACAGCCGTATTGCGGGGATGGCAAGCTGCTCGCGGCGAGGTGCTGGGGGTGATGGATGGGGATCTGCAGCATCCGCCGGAGATCGTCCTCAAACTGTGGCCGCTCATGCAGAGAGGGGCAGATTTGGTGGTGGGCAGCCGCTACGTGGAGTCGGGGGGGGTGAGCCACTGGAACTTGGGCCGGCGCCTCGTCTCTCGGGGAGCTCAAGCAATCGGGCTGGTTTTGCTGCCAGGGGTTTTCAGGCGGGTGTCGGATCCTCTCAGCGGGTTGTTCCTCCTCAGACGCCAGGCTATTGCCGGGATCCCGCTCAGCCCCAAGGGTTACAAACTGCTGATCGAGGTGCTGGCACGGGGCCGGGTGACAACCATTGCTGAAGTCGGCTACATCTTTCAGGAGCGCCAAAACGGCGAGAGCAAAATTCAACTGCAAACCTGTCTTCAGTATCTCCACCATCTCATCCACCTGCGCTTCTCGCTAGGACAGGTGGGATCCTTTTTGCGCTTCAGCACAGTCGGCCTGTCAGGCACTGTGGTGGACATGGTTTTGCTCTATTTGTTACACGATCCGGACAACTTAGGATGGGATCTCATCACGAGTAAGCTGATCGCTTCGGAAGTGGCCATTCTCAATAACTTCCTGTGGAACGATCTGTGGACATTTCGCCATGTTACCCGATTGCAGCCGGGTCTCTTGAATCGCCTGAAGCGGCTGGTAAAGTTTAATGTCATCTGCTTGATCGGCTTGTTTCTTAACTCTTCACTGGTGATCTTGCTAAGCGAGCGCTTGGGCATTCATTATCTGTTGGCCAACCTAATTGCGATCGGCATTGTTGTATTCTGGAACTTCTACCTCAACTCCAAGCTGAGCTGGAAAAGTGCAGAGGTTAAGCTGGATCCCAGGGGCGACAAGTCTTGAACGTCTGTTTATTTCAGACACTCCTGAAGCGCTCACGCGACCACCCCCGGCCCCTCTCCCTGAGGCCCAAGCGCTCCGCGCCGCTCACGCGACCACCCCCGGCCCCTCTCCCTCAGGGAGAGGGGAGTTAGGGATCGACGCCACGATCCGTTCCATTGCTATTTAGTTAAAGCTCTAGTTAAACTTAATTGAAGATCCTAGCCCCCGCTTTCAGTTGCTGTAGCCACGCTCGGTAGAATTGGGGCGGATCCCTTCTAGGGTGATGATCTCCTCAATGACCGAGCGAACCACGGGAGCCGCCGTCGTCGAGCCGAAAGCATCTTCCCCCTGGGGCTCGTCGAGCACTGCCAGGATCACGTAATTGGGGCGAAGGGCCGGGAAGTAGCCCACAAAACTGGTGATGCGTTTGCCGGGCAGATAGCCCCCCCGCGGCCCTGCTTTCTGGGCGGTACCTGTTTTGCCGCCGATCTCATACCCCTCGATCTTGGCCGATTGCCCGGTGCCAAAATCCACCACGTCCCGCATCTGGATGCGCACCGCCAGGGTGGCCTGCTCCGACAGCACCCGCACCGGCTGGGGTTGCGGGGATCCCCAAACCAAGGTGTCTGTATCCTTTTCCACCAGACCGCGCACCACATGGGGCTGCACTTTCAGCCCGCCGTTGGCGATGATGCAATGCAAAGTGGCCAACTGCAGGGGGGTGAGGGCCAGCCCCTGGCCAAACGCAACGGTGGCTCGCTCCACCGGCACGGTTACGAATTGCCGCAGCGGCTTCAAACGGCTGGCCGGCTCAAAGGGCAGATCCACACCACTGCGCTCATTCAATCCCAACCGTACCAAGGCATTGTAGTACTGGCGGGGATCCAGTTTGCGCATCAGCTGAACCATGCCCACGTTGCTGGACTGGCGCAGGATATCGGTGACGCTCATCCAGCCATGGGCCCCCCGCTGGTGGTAGTCGTAGTTTTGGATGGGCCACTGACCGATCAGGATCCGTCCTTCGTCATACACCCGTTCATCGGCTCTAAAGGCGCCGGCATCCAGTCCAATGGCGATGTTGATGGGCTTGAAGGTGGATCCCGGCTCATACAAATCCGTTACAGCCCAGTTGCGAAAAAGGCCGGGGTCATACTCGAAGTAGCGGTTGGGGTCGTAGGTAGGTTCGGCCACCAGAGCCAAGATCTCCCCCGTGTGGGGCTGGAGGACGATCACCGTGCCCCGCAGCGCTCGAAACCGTTGCAGTTGAGCTTTCAGGGCGGCGCGGGCAGCCCTTTGCAGGCGCATATCCAGGGTGAGCTGCAGCACC
>NZ_JANSJB010000062.1:0-13571 GCF_047462355.1 Synechococcus sp. H55.9
GGCGGGCAAAGAGCCACCCAAACCAGCCCCTCGCCGATCACCATCGCTCCCTGAGCAAAACTTGCCGCGCAGCATCGCGAGAGCCTTATCCCGCTGGTGCAAACGGTAGCTAAAGGAATACGATCCGATTGCCCAGCTATTGGCGTTCACCGGCAGCTTGGTAGTTATAGCCATCTCAAATGGCAATGAAACATTTCTCTGCGTCGTCATTACTACGCAATGCTGTCGCTGACGCGCCGCTCTAACTCCCCTCTCCCTCTGGGAGAGGGGCTGGGGGTGAGGGCCAGCGGCAAAGTGTCTTCGTCTTGTTTGAAACGACTATATGCCCCTTGGCTAGACGGCTGCCTCAAAGGGATCCGCGCTGCGCTGAAGCTGGGTGGATAATTTGGGAATCACCTGCAGCTTGAACTGTTGCTCGAAGGCCTTTTTCTTCTCGTTCAAGCTCCACAGCTCCAGGGCACAGTCGTCGTTGGGATGCCTGGGATCCAAAATCAGCTCCATCTGGCGGGGGCCTTCTCCCAGAAGCTGAAAGCGGCAGTGGAGCCCTTGGATGGCCTGCAGGCGGCGGCGATCCAGAGCACAGGCCATGCGCAACAAGGGGCCGAGTTCCAACACCACTTGGCGATCCCGCTCGTCGCTGAGGCGCTGGAAGTTCTCGTGCTTCTTCTTGGGGGGCGACTTGCGGTGGTAGCGGGCCAGGTTGGCGATCACCTCCACCTCTTCTTCGTTAAAGCCCAACAGCTCCCCGTGGCGGATCAGATAGTAGGAGTGCTTGTGGTGGGCGGCATGGCTGATGAAGTGGCCGCAGTTGTGCAGCATGGCGGCCGCCCAGAGAAGAGCCCGCTCCCGGGATCCCCAGGAGTGCAGGATGCCGCGGGTTTGATCGAAAAGGCTGAGGGCAAACTCCGCCACCCGCTCGGCATAGGGGATCTCCACCTGATATTTTTCCGCCAACTTGAGGACGCTGCGCCGCCGCACCGAGCTGTGGTAGCGCAGCCGATCTTCAATGAGCCCCTGGCCGATCATCCAATCTACGATCAGCCCTTCCCGCAGCGCCCGCTCGCAAAACTGGATCCGCTCCACCCCCAGCAGGCTCATCACCTCCTCCAAGATGACCGCCCCGGCCAGGATGATCTCCCCGCGTCTTTCTCCCAGACCGGGCAGCTTTTGCCGCTCGGCTACCGTGAGAGAGCGCAGCTCTTTGACATAGCCCCGCAGGGCTTCCAGGCTGAACTCATACCCCTGCAGGCGAGTGGGGGGAGCACCCAACCGGCGGCGGGCATCCAACTGGGCCAGGCACTCGATGGTGCCGGAGGTGCCCACCAAGGTCAGGGATCCCGGCTGTTGGGAAGCAGCAACGATGCGCCTCATCTGCTCGATGGGAGCTTCCAGCATGCCGCGGATGTGTTGTCGCAGGGCCTGCAGCTCGGCAGGGGTGGGTGGGTCGTGGCGCAAAAACGCTTGGGTCAGGCGCACCGCTCCCACCTTGATGCTGCGCAGGAACTCCGGCTCTTGGCCGTTGCCCAGAATCAGCTCGGTGGAGCCGCCACCGATATCCACCACCGCGTGCAGCCGGTTGTGGAACTCCATGGCCGAGAGCACGCCCAGGTAGATGCGGCGGGCTTCCTCCTGGCCTGAGATCAGCTCTACCCGCAGGCCCAGCTCCCGCTCGATCCGCTTCAAAAACTCCGGCCCATTGGGGGCTTCGCGCACGGCACTGGTGGCCACCGCAACAATATCTTGCACCTGAAAGCTTTCAGCAAGGCGGCAAAACCGCTCCAGAGCCACCCGCGCCCGTTCCATGGCGGCAGGCGTCAGGGCGCCTGTCTGGCTGCAAAACTCTCCCAGGCGGACGGTGGCTTTTTCGCGGGAGATGATGGTGAAGCTGGGGATGTGGGGGTTGATGCGCACCACCACCATGTGCAGGGAGTTGCTGCCCACATCGATGGCGGCGATAACCGGAGCAACTCCAGATTCAGAAGAGGAGACCGGTTTCGCTTCAGAGGCGGCGGCAGAGCGTTCGGCAAGGTTGGCGAGCGAAGAGACCATGAATCGAAGGGGTTGCCACACTTCTAGAATACTGTGTGCTTTCCCCCCTTTTTCCTGGCCGGGTTGTGGGCTGAGGTTCGAGGGGGCAATTCCCCCTGCCTGGGATCCCGTCTGCCCTGGGCTCAGCCTAAGATAGGGACACGGATAGTCGTTTTTTTGTCGTTAAGCGGGTTCCGATGTCTCAACCAGCCGCGTCGCCTCAGCAGGCCAACAGCCCTCTCAAGCTGCTGCGTACCCACGAATCTCCCAAGCTGGAGCGCATCCGCCACACCACTTCCCACGTTTTGGCGATGGCGGTGCAAAAGCTGTTTCCCAAGGCCCAGGTCACCATCGGCCCGACGACCGACTACGGCTTCTACTACGACTTTGACCATCCCCAGCCCTTCACGCCGGAAGATCTGGAGCGCATCAAAAAAGAGATGCAGGCGATCATCAAGAAAGGATTGCCGGTGATCCGCGAGGAGGTGAGCCGGGAAGAAGCCAGGCGCCGCATTGAAGCCCTCGGCGAGCCTTACAAGTTGGAGATCCTGGACAGCATCCCCGAAGGCGAGCCGATCACCATCTACCATCTGGGGGACGAGTGGTGGGATCTCTGTGCCGGCCCCCACGTGGAAAACACTAAGGAGATCAACCCCAAAGCTTTTGACCTGCTCAGCGTGGCCGGCGCCTATTGGCGCGGGGATGAGACCAAGCCCCAGCTTCAACGCATCTACGGCACCGCCTGGGAGACGCCAGAGGAGCTGAAGGAATACAAGCGGCGGCTGGAAGAGGCCAAACGGCGGGATCACCGCAAGCTGGGCAAGGAGCTGGGCCTTTTCATCTTTTCCGACGAGGTGGGGCCGGGCCTGCCCCTTTGGACCCCCAAAGGAACTACCCTGCGCTGGGTGCTGGAGGATTTTCTCAAGCAGGAGCAGCTCAAGCGGGGCTATCTGCCGGTGGTGACGCCCCACATCGCCCGCGTGGATCTGTTCAAGATCTCCGGCCACTGGCAAAAGTATCGAGAAGACATGTTCCCTATGATGGCGGAGAATGAGCAGGCGCGGGCGGCAGAGCAGGGCTTTGTCATGAAGCCGATGAACTGCCCTTTTCACATCCAAATCTATAAATCGGAGCTGCGCTCCTACCGCGATTTGCCGCTGCGCTATGCCGAATTCGGCACCGTCTATCGCTACGAACAATCGGGAGAGCTGGGAGGGTTAACTCGCGTTCGCGGCTTCACAGTGGACGACGCCCATTTGTTTGTCCGCACCGATCAGTTGGAAGAAGAGTTTCTCAAGGTTGTCGATCTCATTCTGGTTGTTTTCGAGAAGCTCAGACTCAAGGATTTTCGCGCCCGCCTCAGCTTCCGCGATCCCAAATCCGATAAATACCTGGGATCCCCGGAAGAGTGGGACATGGCCGAAAATGCCATTCGGCGAGCGGTGGAGAAGCTATCAATGCCGCATTTTGAAGGGATTGGGGAGGCGGCTTTCTACGGGCCAAAGCTGGACTTTATTTTCCGCGACGCGCTGGATCGGGAGTGGCAGTTGGGCACGGTGCAGGTGGATTATCAAAACCCGCAGCGCTTTGATTTGTACTATGTAGCCGAAGACGGATCCCGGCAGCGGCCGGTGATGATCCACCGCGCTCCCTTTGGCTCGCTGGAGCGGCTCATTGGGATCCTCATCGAGGAATATGCCGGGGATTTTCCTTTCTGGCTGGCACCGGAACAGGTGCGCATTTTGCCCGTTTCCGACCAATACCTGGGCTATGCCACCCAGGTGCGGGATCACCTGCGGGAACAGGGGATCCGCGTCCACATCGATGCCGACAGCGACCGCCTGCCCAAAAAGATCCGCAACGCCGAGAAGGCCAGGATCCCCTTCATGCTCATTGTGGGAGAACAAGAACAGGCAACCGGCACAGTGAGCGTGCGCCAGCGCCACGGCCAAGACCTGGGATCCCTGACGGTGGCGGAGTTCCTGGCCCAGGCGCGAGCGCTGGACTAGCGGCGGTTAGGCTACCTGTTCCAGCAGCAGCTTCTCGTTTGAATCTGGTTGAAATGTCCATAGTCGTTTCAAACAAGGTTAAGACTCTTCGCTGCCGTCCCAAGCGCTCCGCGCCGCTGACGCGTTCGCCTTTGCCGGCAGGGGGTGTTGGTACCCCCGACCCCTCTCCCGCAAGGGGAGAGGGGAGCTAGAGATCAACCAGCAAGCTGTTTCATAACCGTTTGCAATGACTATAGTTACTTTGAACCGAGGTGAAACAGCCTGTCGATCTAAGCCGTTCTCCTGCCCATACGATTGTAGACAACAGCACTATCAACTGTAGCCCTTACTACAGTATTGCTTCCTTCATCGGAGATACACTTTTAGGCATCTGCAGCCTGACTCCAGAGCGACGGCTCAAGGATAGATCCGATGCCCAAAACGCTGTTTAAAGTTGACCTGACCAAGCCGATGGATCAACAGGATCTGCCAGGTCACAACCGCTGGCATCCTGACATCCCTGCGGTGGTTTCTGTGAACCCCGGCGAAGTCTTCCGAATTGAGTGTAAAGACTGGACGGATGGACAAATTAAGAACAACGATGATCCTTCCGACATTGAGCAGGTTGACCTAAGTGTTGTTCATGTTTTAAGTGGGCCTATTTGGGTTAACGGCGCCCAGCCTGGAGATATCCTGATCGTCGATCTGCTGGACATTGGGCCACTGCCGGGAGACGAGTGGGGGTTTACAGGTATTTTTGCCAAAGAAAATGGCGGAGGATTCCTCACCGATCATTTTCCCAATGCGGCCAAGGCCATCTGGGATTTTCAGGGTATTTACACCACTTCCAGACACATTCCTCATGTGCGCTTTGCCGGCATTATCCACCCTGGCCTCATCGGCTGCGCTCCATCCCACAAGTTGCTGGCAACTTGGAACAAGCGGGAGGCTGAGCTGGTTGCTTCGGCTCCTGATTTGCGCACTTACGGCGCGGGCCTATCTGGTAATCAGCCTGTGCTGGCCGCCTTGCCCAATCCCAAGAACGCGATTTTGGGAACCCTGCCCAAGTCAGAGTATGAGCGGGTTGCTGCCGAAGCGGCCCGGACGGTGCCCCCACGGGAGCACGGCGGTAACTGCGATATCAAAAACTTGTCTAAGGGAACACGGATCTACTTTCCGGTTTACGTGGAGGGTGCCAAGCTGTCGATGGGAGATATTCACTTCTCACAAGGGGACGGAGAGATCTCTTTTTGTGGCGCCATTGAAATGTCAGGCTATATCGATCTCCATGTTGATCTAATTAAGGGTGGCGTTGAGAAGTACGGATTGGTTAATCCCATCTTTAAGCCTGGCCCTGTAGAGCCGCGTTACTCAGAATATCTTGTCTTTGAGGGCATTTCTGTGGACGAGTTTACAGGTAAGCAACATTATATGGATGTTCACATTGCTTACCGACGTGCCTGCTTAAATGCCATCGAATATCTGAAAAAGTTTGGCTTTACGGGAGAACAAGCTTATCTCCTGCTCAGTTCTGCACCCGTGGAGGGCAGGGTGAGCGGGATCGTCGATATTCCTAATGCTTGCTGTACGGTGGCCGTTCCTACACAAATCTTCGAGATAGATATCCTACCCAGGTAAATCCTTAGCTGTTCTTAGATGTTTCGAGCCATCTTGATATCTTTCTCAAGTGTTGGAGTAAGAAGATGCCCCTGTATGAGTTTAAGTGTCAAAGCTGTGGTGAGTTTGAGTTATGGCGACCTCTGTCTCAATACCGGGATCCAGCGTACTGCCCCACTTGTAAGCAAGTGGGTAAGCGTCTTATTTCGGTTCCCATGATTCAACTTTCTAGTTCCTTGCCAGCTCCAAAGGGTGAAAGAGAACCTAAGTTGATCAGGCGGGAACAGCACTCAAACTCTGACTCAAACTCCCGAAGGTATCGACTCCAATCTTGTGGGCGACCCTGGATGTTGCATCATTAGTCGTTTGTGGGCTGGTCAGACCAGATGAAGGAGCCCTGCAGACAATAGCAGCTATCAGGAGCCACAGCCCTGCTTTATTCGGCTGGGAAGCAACATGATGAATCAGCGCTTTATTTCATTTATTGGTGATTCGTAAGGGCCGCCTTGTGGGCGAACTCGCGCCCAAAGAGGCCACTGAAGAGCGTCTGGAACTGCTGATGGGAGATACCCAGGATTTTTCAGCAGCTCAGGAAAAGTTGGGGGTAGTTTGAGAAGACCCTGTTGCCCGCTCTTGGGCCAAGGCTGCCCGCCGCTGCTCCAAGTCTTGCGGGGAGATGCGCCCGTAGGTGACGCTCAGCTCCGCCAGCCGCTGGGCCAGCTCCGGCCGCAGCATCTCCTCGCGGTAGCGCCAGGCCCAGTTGTTCTCGGCCCTGCCGGGGAAGTTCATGCGCGCCTCTGCCCCCAGGCCCATCACATCTTGCAGGGGAATGATGGCCAGGTCGGCCACGGAAGCCAGGGCCAGGCGAATCAGATCCCAGTGGATGCCGTCAGATCCCTGGCAGCCCAGGTAGCGCAACAGATTTTGTTTTTCCCACTCCGGGCGTTCTGGGTCATGAAACCAGCCCACCACGGTGTTGTTGTCGTGGGTGCCGGTATAGACGACGAAGTTGCGCTCATAGCTATGGGGCAAATAGGGGTTATCGGGCCCCGAGCCAAAGGCAAAGAGCAGCACTTTCATGCCGGGCAAGCCAAATTGATCCCGCAGTTGCAACACTTCCGGTGTGATGTCCCCCAGGTCTTCGGCAATCACCGGAATTTCCCCCAGCCGGTCGGCCAACGCCTGAAAGAAGTCGGCCCCCGGCCCTTTCTGCCACTCGCCTTCTACTGCTGTTTCCGCCTCGCCAGGGATGGCCCAGTAGCTCTCGAAGCCGCGGAAGTGGTCGATGCGGACGCAATCCACCTGCTTGAGAATGGCCTGGATGCGCCGGATCCACCAGTCGTAGCCGCGAGCCTTGAGCACCTCCCAGTTGTAGAGAGGGTTACCCCAGCGCTGCCCAGTGGGGCTGAAATAGTCGGGGGGCACGCCGGCTACCTGCAGGGGCCGTCCCTGCTCATCCAGGTGAAACAGCTCGCGGTTGGCCCACACATCGGCACTGTTGGGGGCGACATAGATGGGCAAGTCGCCGATCAGCCGCACCTGATGCCGATGGGCATACTCCCGCAGGGATCCCCACTGTTGGGCAAATAGGTATTGCCAAAACATCTGTTGGGTAATGGCATCGGCATAGCGGTCGCGGGCCTCTTGCAAGGCCAGGGGATCCCGTTGTGCCAGGGCCGGATCCCATTGGGTCCACTCCTGGTCACCATACACCTCTTTGAGGGCCATGAACAGAGCGTAGTCCGGCAGCCAGTCGGCCTCGGCAGCACAGTAGGCTTGAAAGGCTTCCCAGTCGGCGGCGGTGGCCTTGTCTTTGAAAGTGGCCCAGGCGCGGCGCAACAAGCCCAGCTTGAAGGGGATCACGGCTTCGTAGTCCACCTGCTCGCCATTCCCCGCCTGGATGGCCGGCCATTGGAGCAGATCCTGCCAGCCGTTGGGTTCCAGCCAACCGGCTTTGACCAGCAGCTCTGGGCTAATCAGCAGCGGGTTGCCGGCAATGGCAGAAAAGCTCATGTAGGGGGAGTTGCCCCAGCCGGTGGGCCCCAGAGGCAGCACCTGCCAGAGGCGCTGGCCGCTCTCCACCAGAAAATCCACAAACCGGTAAGCAGCCGGCCCCAGATCGCCAATGCCAAAGGATCCCGGTAGCGAGGTGGGGTGCAAGAGGATCCCGCTGAGTCTGCCCATGCGCATGGCTAAGCCTTTTTGCCCTGAGTGGTTTCACCGCCTATCGTGTCACTTTTGCAGCCCGATGGACAGCTCCAGAGGAGACAAAGTCCCAACCAAGTTGCAAAGGTGCCGGGATCCCGTCAGGCCATCTCAGGTGCAGGGCAGGCTTGGGCATACCAGTTGTAGAGGCCATCGCCGGTGGTGAGCCAAGTGTGGGGACGGGATTGGATGTGCTGCAGCGCTTTTTTCAGGGATCCCATGCGCAGAGGCTGCCCGACGATGAAGGGGTGCAGGCCAATGGCCATGATGCGGGGGGAGCGTTCCCCATCCTGCCAGAGGCGGTCGAACTGGTCGATGAGCGCTTGGGCAAAGGTTTCTGCCGGCAGGCGGGCGCTGAGACAGAGGCTGATGTCATTGGCCTCTAGCGTATAGGGGATCCCCAAGAGGGGGCCGGCGGCAGTCGGGAACCAATAGGGTTGATCGTCGTTCACCCAGTCGGTGGTGTAGCGGATCCCGGCAGCCTTGAGCAAGTCAAAGGTGTTCTCGCTAACGGAAAACCCCGGCGTCAGCCAGCCCCAAGGCCGGGAGCCCGAAACCTGCTCCAACAGGGACAAGCTGCGCTCGATCAGCTCTTGTTCGGCTGCGCGGGCCAGGCCGCTGTGGCCGGTGGAGTTGTTCCAGCCATGGGCCAGCACCGACCAGCCGTAGTGGCGGATCCCTTCGATGATGGGGGGGTAAAGCTCTACCATTTCCGCGTTCAGGGCGGCAGTTACCGGGATCCCCAGCTCGGCAAACAGCTCAAACAAGCGCCAAATGCCCACCCGATTGCCGTAGTCCCGCCAGCCGTAGTTGGCGATCTCAGGAGAGCTGGTGAGATGGGGTTGAATGGCCGTGCCCAGCCTGCCGAAGGTGAAGTGCTCGATGTTCATGACCACGTAGACGGCCACCCGCGCCTGATCCGGCAGGCTCGGCAACTTGCGGCTGGGCAGAGCTGAGTAGGCAGGCGGCAGCATCCCCCTCTCTCCAGACACTCCATACCACCTTAGCGGGCCAGCCGGCCTTTCGATTCCCCGGCAAAGGACAAAGCCCGCACCTCTTCCAGGGTAAACAGGCGACGAAACGGGATCCCCATCTCGCGGCAGCGGTCTTCTGCCCCTTCCAGCCGATCCACCAGCGCCAGGATCCCTTCCGCCTGATAACCTGCTGCCCGCACCCGCTCGACAGCCTTCAAGGCCGAGCCGCCGGTGGTCACCACATCTTCCAAGATCCACACCCGGCTGCCCGCCGGCAACTCCGGCCCCTCAATCCAGGCCTGGGTGCCGTGACCTTTGGGCTCTTTGCGCACGATCAGGGCAGGTAGGTTGGCAGGCTCAGCGTGCAGAGAAGCCAGGCTCACCGCCGTCACCAGCGGATCCGCCCCCAGCGTCATCCCGGCCACAGCTTCGGTTTCGGGAGGCAACAGCCGATGGAGCAGGGATCCCACCAGGTAGGCACCCTGGGGATGAAGGGTGACCGGCTTGCAGTTGATGTAGTAGGGGCTCTGTTGCCCAGACGTGAGAGTAAAAGATCCCTCCCGGTAAGCCAGTTGAGCAAGGAGATACAAGAGTTTCTCCCGCGCTTCCTCTGAAGAAAGGGTCAGGGGAGAGCAATCGAGAAGCAGCACAGCAGGGATCCCCTCAGACAACCACCTGAGCCATCAGTTGCTCGACCAGCAGAAGCAGTGTGTTGGCAACAGAAGCCGGCTCTTGGGCATTCAACGTGGCGTAGGGAATTGAGCCATCTTGAGGGTTCAAAAGCAACAAAATATCTTCTGGATCCCAGGCATTGGGGTGATCGACATGGGTGATCCCGATAACCGAGGGGACATTTGACCTCGCCTTCATAAAAGCTTGGATGGCCTGGGCATTGCGAAACTGTCCGGGCAAGTGGGCGGGCACCAAAAGGATGTACCCATGGGCGCGCTTGATCAAAATATCCCACATAAAGCTAAAACGGGCCTGGCCGGGGGTGCCGTAGAGATGCAGCCACATCTCTTCTCCCTCTTCGCCAATTCTCAGGCGGCCAAAGTCCATGCTGACCGTTGTGCTCTTCTTAAGTTCTGCCACCTCATCGGTGGCCTTGCGATCCGTGTCGACCACTTCGATCTCGCTAATGGTGCGGATAAAAGTGGACTTTCCAGCCCCCACCGGCCCGGTTACAACAATGCGGAGAATATTGTCCATAGTTAGCCTCAGTCGTAAGCCCCCAGCGCAGACCCGCCTGTACAAGCTTAATGAATATTTAAGAGGAAGCTAAGCTGGTAGCGATCAGGCGTTTAAACAAAGCCTCGCTCATGCCCGTTTCTTGCTGAACAGCGTTATAGGCCACCTCAAGATAGGCTTGCTCAATAAAGGAAAGGTCGATCATACAAACTTTGCTTAGACTCATCCGCAGCTGCTCGGGCTTGCCCTCTTTGACCAGCCGGCGGCTCACCTCCTGCACAACCGTAGCCATAGCCGGCACCACGTGTTGAGGGCCGATGCCAACCCGCACATGAACTAGGCCGATTTTCCAGCGGCGCTCGGCATACTGGGGGCCCCAGTTATCCATGCCTGTGAACATTTCCTTAAACCAGTCGGCAAAAGTCTGGCCCAGCCGCTGCCGGTTATGCTTGGCAATGACAGCCGCCATCTCGGCATCGCGATCCAAATAGCCGTAAAAGGCATCCGACATTTCTGCGGCGATGCTGCTGCCCCAGTCGGCACTCTGCTGCAAAATCCTCTTATCTTCATCTGTAAATTGGGTGCGCGACATCAGGACTTGCAGCAGCTCCAGAGGTTTGATAGCCATAGTTCCCTCAAAATCAAGTCAAAATCAAACTTAGCTTCCCCACTTAGCCTCTCTACTTCATGGCTTCCGCAATGCTTGCTGCCACACGCTTCATCTCCAAAAACAGCAAGCCCTGCTTTACCTCAGCGCTGGCAATCGTCAGCAAGACAGCATCGGGGCCGCAACTGGCTAAAACTCCGTATCCTTTTTCTCCCTGCACAAAGATTCTCTCTATGGTCCCACGACCCAACTCTTTCCCAATCCGCTCCCCCAAAGAAAGCATGGCAGCAGACATGGCCGAGGTTCTTTCCTCGTCCATGCCTATGGGCAATGTGGATGCCAAGGGTAGTCCATCAGGAGTGACCACAGCCGCTCCTTGAATTTCTGGCGTGCTGGAAACGTAGTTCTGGAGAATTGCCTGCAAAGAGGATAAATTAGCCATCCTTTCTCTCCCCGCTTTCAAGTCTTTTTATCATCTTCCCGCCCACTTTACGGTTACTGATGATCCTGCCCGCTGCAGAAGATACTGCCACAAAACCCTCTCACTTATCACGGACTCCCTTCAGTAAAGTAGCCAGTCGCGCAACCAGTGAGGGCTTGACCCGGTCGCCTCCTTCCTGGAAAGACTTAGTGCCCAGCTTTTCTTTCGCAGCTTCCAATTCCAAACTGTCTGCCACCGCTGCCGACTTATCTGAGAAAACCAGAGGCGAAGAGGGAACAATGGCCGTTGGTCTGTCACAGGGGCTGATGAGCCCCAGCTTGGCCAGGCGGGCGCAGGCATAGCGAACTTCCAGAAGATCTGCACCCAACAGCCGGGCCAAGTCAGTCAGCCGGCGCGAAGGCGAAACCTGCTCCAGGATCCCCCACTCCAAGGCAGAGAGCTTGTACAAGGGCAGCTCAGTGCTGGTGCGCCAGAAATAGCTGTCCGGCTGCGGCAGGTTCTCCTCAGGAAGCTGATCGAGCTTAAGCTGCTGTAGCCCTTCTAGAACCACAGCACTGGCCCCCTTGCTCAGGCCAGTCATCTCCCGATAAGGCATAGGTGAGTTAGGTAGGAAGCTGAAGTGGCCCGCTTCCAGAGCAAACAAGCTGTAGAGACCCACCTGCAGTTGGTGGCGGAAGAGCTTGGCCAAAGCTGCCGGTGAGATCAACCCTTGCCGCTGCAAACACCGCCCCAGCGGCTCTTCCAGTCCACAGAAAGAAGCCAGCTTTTCCACCACCCGCTCGCTGACCAGGCCGGAACGGGCCAACAAACTCTCCAAGCGATGCTCCTCTTCGGGGGGCAGAGCCGCAATCACCCGACCTTGATAAAACCAGATTTTGTAGATGCCGTTTGGGGCCCAGATGGAAAGTTGCCCTGTCTTGCTGCCCCTTTCGATCAGTTGCAACAGATCGGGCAAAGAAAATTCCTGGAGGTCTCCAACGATGGCCATAGCAATTCTTTAGCCTCCCTTAAGTTGAGTATTGGCGCTTTCAGGGATCCTCAAAGACACCACCATTCTCATTCGCTGATTCCCAGACAACAACCGTGTAGCGACGGCAAAGCCATCTTCGCTCAAGTACTCAACCTGGCAGCAATTTTACTGACGAACGATTTCATTGGAGAGATAGGGTCTAGGCATTGAGCTGCGTAGGATTTTGGCATCAATTCCTATCACTATTGTGTCGCTCTGATCTAGATCCGTTACAACCATTCAGCTCATCTTTACCTAAATTAACTTCGTAAAGCCAGCGTGGGGAAATAGCATAAGATTTTACCCTACCGGCTTATTTTTCGCGAATGGTTTTGAGGAGGGTGGAGAGGCGGCTGACCAAAGAAGGCTTAACCAGCTCCTTCTCTTCCCGAGGGTTGGGGAGAAGCTTAGAAGCCGCCGCGAGCGCAGGTTGAGGCGTAGCCGCCGAGCTGTCGCAGGGGCTGAGCAACCCCAACTTGGCCAAGCGGGCACAGGCATAGCGCACTTCCAAGAGATCTGCCTTCAGGGATTGGGCCAACTCAACCAGGTTGCGAGTGGGGGAAATCTGCTCTAGGATTGCCCACTCCAGCGGCGAGAGTTTGTACAAGGGCAGCTCGGTGCTGGTGCGCCAGAAGTAGCTGTCCGGCTGCGGCAGGTTTTCTTCCGGGCGCTGCTCCAACCGAAGCTGCTGCAGCGCTTCTAGAACCACGGCGCTGGCCCCTTTGCTTAGGCCGGTCATCTCGCGGTAGGGCAGGGGCACGTTGGGCAAAAAGCTAAACTGGCCAGCTTCTAGAGCAAAGAGGCTGTAGAGCCCCACTTGCAGTTGATGGCGGAAGAGCTTGGCCAGAGCTGCTGGCGAGATCAACCCTTGCCGCTGCAGGCAAAGGCCTAGAGGCTCCTGCAAGCTGCAGAGGAAGGCCAACTCCGCCACCACCTGCTCGCTGACCAGGTTTAAGCGCACCAGCAAGCGCTCCAACCGGTGCTCTTCTTGGGGAGACAAGGCCGCCACCACTCGCCCCTGATACAGCCAAACTCGATAAATGCCAGCAGGTGCCCAAACTGACAGTTGGCCCGTTTTTTTTCCTTTTTTCATCAAATGCAACAGGTCGGCTAGGGAAAATTCCTGAAGATCTCCGAGCATTGCCATGTTTCCGCGCTCCCTCCACCTATTGGATCCCGACTTTTCAGTATTTTCTCGGTTTTTCCCTTGCTAAGCAAGGTACAAAGTAGGATCACTGCGGGCAAGTTTGAGCCCAATTCTACACTTAGATGCTCAAAAGTTACAGCCAGTTAATCTTTTCAATCAAACTTAACCAGAATTCCCACTTTCTAGGCCTCAATGGAGCGGAAGTTGTGGCAGAAATCCAGCAAAACTTCGGAAACAGCAACAGATAGCAGGTAGGATATTTGTAGCTTTTAATACTTTTTAACTCTGGCCATCAGAGGATCCACTGAATACAAAAGTTCGCTTGAGAAGGAGCGAATTGAGGACTACACTGAGGGAGCTAAAGGC
>NZ_JANSJB010000062.1:13671-16398 GCF_047462355.1 Synechococcus sp. H55.9
CCATCAGAGGATCCACTGAATACAAAAGTTCGCTTGAGAAGGAGCGAATTGAGGACTACACTGAGGGAGCTAAAGGCCATGAGGCCGCCTGCTAGAGCGGGGCTGAGGCCGAGGCCGAATCCGGGCAGAAGCGCGCCGGCGGCCACCGGGATCCCGACCAGGTTGTAGGCGAAGGCCCAGAGGAGGTTTTGCTGGATTTTGCGGAAGGTGGCGCGGCTAAGGCGGATGGCTTCCACGACGTCCCAGAGGCGGTTGCGCATGAGGATGATATCGGCAGTCTCTAGGGCGGCAGCGGTGGCAGAGTGCAGGGCCATGCCCACATCGGCTTGGGCCAAGGCGGGAGCGTCGTTGATGCCATCGCCCACCATGGCAACTCTCTGGCCCTGGGCCTGCAGATCTCGGATAACCTGGGCTTTATCTGCCGGCTGCACCTCGGCAATGA
Source organism: Synechococcus sp. H55.9 (assembly GCF_047462355.1). Classification (NCBI taxonomy): domain Bacteria; kingdom Bacillati; phylum Cyanobacteriota; class Cyanophyceae; order Synechococcales; family Synechococcaceae; genus Synechococcus; species Synechococcus sp. H55.9. The sequence continues at coordinate 14,114 of NZ_JANSJB010000062.1, forward strand.
CGCGGATCCCTGGCACCTGTAGAGCTTGGGCCACCTGCTGGGCCACCTCGGCCCGATCCCCAGTCAGTAAGACCACCTGCAGGCCCATTTTCTGGAGCTGTTGCAGGGTTGCCGGGGCATCGGGCCGCAAGGGATCCTGCACCGCCAACAGCCCCACCAGGGATCTGTTCAGGGCCACGCCCACCACCGTTTTGCCAGCTTCCAGCAGCGCCTTGGCTTGGGCCTGCGCTTCAGGAGAAAGCGGGATCCCCAGGGCGGCAAGCCCCTCTAGGGAGGCCAAGAGGACCTCTTGCCCTTCCACCCGCGCCGAGGCCCCCACTCCCGGCTGGGTGTGAAACTCGTCGGCAGAAAGCAAGGGCAGTCCCTGCTCGCGGGCGGCCCCCAAAATGGCTTGGGCTAGAGGATGGCGGGTGCCGCTTTCTACTGTGGCCGCCAGTTGCAGCAGCCGAGCCGGATCCAGGGCAGGGTCGAGGGCAAGGCAATCGGTTAGGTGCGGATCCCCCTGGGTGAGGGTGCCGGTTTTGTCGAAGACAACTGTTTGCAGGCGGTGGGTTTTCTCCAGGATGTCGCCGCCGCGGATGAGCAGTCCCCGCTCCGCGCCCAGTCCGGTGCCCACCAAAATGGCTACGGGCGTGGCCAATCCCAGCGCGCAGGGGCAGGCCACCACCAGCACCGAGATGGCCAGCTTAAGGCTGAGGAGCAGAGGGGTAGGATGGGGGGGGTGATCCCCTAGGTGCAGAGAGGAGTGGAGACCAACCCCCATCAGGATCTCGCTTCCCCAGAGCGGGATCCCGATCCAGTACCAGAAGGCAAAGGTGAGAAGAGCCAGTGCCACCACGCCGTAGGTGAAGTAACCGGCCACCCGGTCGGCCAGGCTCTGGATGGGGGCCTTGCGGGCTTGGGCTTCTTCCACCAGGCGGATGATCTGGGCCAGGGTGGTGTCTTTGCCGGTGCGCGTAGCCCGGCACAGCAGCAATCCCGATTGGTTGACCGTCCCGGCCACGACCGGATCCCCTGGCTGTTTGAATACAGGTAGGGATTCCCCGGTGAGCATGCCCTCGTCCACCGTGGCCTGGCCGGCAATCACTTCTCCATCCACCGGGATCTGCTCCCCGGCCCGCACCTGCAGCCAATCCCCCACCTGCACTTGTTCGAGGGGGCACCACTCTCCCTCTGAGGTCAGGGATCCCGCAGTCTCTTGGGGTGGCACTCGGCGAGCCAAGTTGGGGCGCAGGCTCACCAAAGCTTGCAAGCTGCCGGCGGCCCGCAGACGGCTCTGCTGCTCCAGGGCCCGTCCCAGCAGGATGAAGCTAAGCAGCATCACCGGCTCGTCGAAAAAGCACTCCCAGCCCACCTGCGGGGCCAACAACCCCACCAAACTGGCCAGGTAGGCGGATCCGGATCCCAGGGCGACTAGGGTGTTCATGTTGGGGGCCAGCCGCCGCGCCGCCCGCCAGCCGTCCAGGACAAGGTTGCGGGCCGGGCCGACGAAGGTCAACGTCGCCAACCCCCAGTGCAGCCAGACGTCGTTGAGGACGGGCAAGCCCAGGCGGGCGAACAGATCCAGGTGGCCGGCAGCAGAGATGAGCAGTAAAAAAGCGGCGGTGAGGGCCTGGCGAATCTGGGCTTGGGTTTGCCGCCGCTGCCGCGCGATGGGATCAGCGGGCGCATCCAAGGCATGATCCCATCCATCTGGGGAAGGAGCTCGATCTTGGGGAGAATCGGCAGCGCAGGAGCTGGGAAACCCCGCCTCTGTCAAGATGCGGGCCAGATGCTCGGGGTCAGGGCGGCTGCCAGGGGCAAATTCCACAAGGGCCGATTCGGTAACTAGGTTAACGCTGGCTTTGACCACCCCCACCTGCTCGAGCAAGACTTGCTCGACGGCCCGAACACAGCCGGCGCAGCTCATGCCGCCCACGTGGAGCAGCAGGGATCCCTCCTGAGGGAGCTCAGCCGGATCCCTTGGTCTGTCTGTCGCGTGGGTCATTGCATCTGTGGTGGCCATCTTCATCCTCACGTGGTTGACACCCTCCTAACTTGCCGCAACTGCGAGGAACTCCATAGCAGCTCTTGCGGGCAGCCCTTCTTCAAAGGAGCCTGTTCAAGGATGCTAGCAACCTCCGGGAGAGGGTGCGCAGACAGCCCCCGCCCTTGACCGTCCTTGGCAGCAGAGGGCAGGCTTTTCCCTCTGCTTTTGAGGAGAGAGACTCAGTAGAGTAATTCCAGCTAGATCAAAAACTTTGCCAGGAATTGCCCATGAAGTTCATTTTCCCTCTCTGCTTGGC
>NZ_JANSJB010000063.1:0-16105 GCF_047462355.1 Synechococcus sp. H55.9
GGGCTGGGGGTGGTCGCGTGAGCGGCGCGGAGCGCTTGGGCCTCAGGGAGAGGGGCCGGGGGTGAGGGGTCGCCTCTAGGGCCGGAGTAGGTCGGCGGATCCAGCGCCGGGGATCGGCAAGCGTTGCAGCGGTTCTGGGGTGGGCGGGGCAGGGACAGGGTTCAAGGCGGTGGGAATGTACAGGGGCTTGGGATCGGGATCCCCGCCGAAGGCCAGCAGAATGGCCCGCAGCAGGGCCTGTCGCTGTTGCCGGGTCAGGGCTTGCACGGCTGCCTTGTCTTGGGCATAGGGGTTAACCGTCAGGCGCTCGGCACCCGGGTAGCGCTGGGCAACTATCGGCTCATTGGCGTCCAAATAGTCCGCTAGCGTCAGTTGCCAGTCAAAGCGGTCGGTAGGAGAGCGACCGACCACCTGCAGGTGGTAGACCATCATCCGCCGCACCAAGGTATCTTCCTCGGGCGCGGGGCCGCCGTCATTGGGGTTCACGGGGGTATAGCCATTTTCCAGCGGCAAATCTGGCAAGGCCGCGTAGACCTGCCGCGCCGCCTCAGGGATCAGCCGCAACTGGGCATAGGCAGGGCCGGATCCCAGTAGAGCCACAGCGGCAATAACAGCCCAACCCCGCAAGAGAGCGTCTTTTCTCACTCTGCTGACTGCAAAACTCTTTTTTACTTGTAGCAAACTGGATCCCTGTCTTCCCGATCTCTCGGCAAGCTCAACAAGCTGGCCCGCAGCCTTGGGTGAGCTTTAGCTTAATCGGCGGGAAGCCCGTACTCTATCGGTTCGCGCAGCGTGGCGTAGGCCATGTTGTGTTGACTCAACGAAGATGAGGGTCGGGGGTCGTTCACTCAATGCTCAATCCTTCGATCACCTGTGGTTGAGAGCGTGGCTTAAGGGGAGCAGATTGGGCCAGGCGATCCCGTTGGCGATGCGCCTGAAAGTGATTTTGCCACAAGCCGAGGATATCTAGGGTTTCGCCACCATGCTGGGTGTAGCGCTGCCGCACTTTACACAGAACAGGGGTATTGACACACACACCGGAGACGATTACCTGACCCTTGCTCAAAGCCGGCAATTCTTGGAGCAGATCCCGTCCGGCAGCCTCAACGCTGTGGCGCAGGTTTTCTTGATCGGAAGGGTTGACGATTCGCATCAAAAATTGGCTCATGCATTGCGACAGAATATCCGAGTCCAACTTGCCGGGGCGTTGCGTAATGAGACCTACTCCCAGTCCAAACTTGCGTCCTTCGCTAAGGATGGTGCGCAACACCTGCTTGCAGCGGGAAGGCTCGTGGGCAGGGGCAAAGCGATGGGCCTCTTCCAACAAGATAAAAACAGGATAGGGCAGGTAATTTTCATCCCCCGGCTGGATCTTGCCTTTATGGGTGTTAATGCGGGCGTAATTGGCCTGGCGCAGAATAGCAGCGGCAATCACCTGCTGCTCTTCCTGGCTAATCTCGTGCATTTGTAAGATGGTTACCTGCCCTGGCTCAAACAAATCCTTTGGAGCCAGGTGTTCTACATTGCTGAAATAGGGAGAGCGATCGATCTGCTCCAGCTTCCACTCCAGGGCAGGTGCTGAGGATCCTTGAGATCCATCTTCCTTGGAATCCGCTTCGTTGACGGCGTCGATCAGATCCTGAATCGTCCAACGTACCGGATTAAACTGGGTAACCTTGCGGAAAGCCTTCTCTAGGAAAGATTTCTGCCGGTCGGTGGTCTCTGGCAGGAGGGTAAGGATATCGAAAAAGTTGAGAGAAGACACGCGGATCTTAATTTCTTGTGGGGAGAGAACCTTAACCTTAGGGCGGTAGCCGTCTTCGCCCAAAAACTTGGGGTGGGACTGCATCTCTGCCAGCGTATGGTATTCCCCATGAGGATCAAAAATAAGAACAGCAGCCCGGTTTTTGGGCAACATCAACTCTTCAATCAAGACCCCCGCCGTATAGGATTTTCCGGATCCCGTCCCTGCCAAAATAGCCAGATGGGTGCTAACCATTTCCTTGACATCCAGCACCACGGGCACCGCTCCCTCATCGCGCAACAGCAAACTGCCCAAGTGAGCGCCCCCAATGGCTGTTTCATCCCGTTTGTTCAAAATCGATTTCAGCAGACGATTGGAGGCCAAAAAGACTTTGGCACCGGGATCCGGAGGGCGACGGGGGTTAATAAAGCCCATGGCGCGGTGAAAATAGCCGATGACCTCGACGGTAACTGCGTAGATTTCTGGGTTGGGATGGGTAAAGCCCACCAAAGCCACAATGGTGCTGGGATCGATCTCGGTGTCGGCAAAGATGCGATCGGGAATGTGATCCAAAAGCTGGACTTGGCTGATTTTGCCTAGGATTTGCAGGGTTTGGGACTGGAGATCCCGCACTTCATAGTAGACAAAATCGCCTACCCTTACGGCTTGGGTATTGGAAGTGATAAACACATATTGGTTGGGGGTTTCACCGGGGCCCTTGACGGTGCCGATTACCTCTGGGGCCTCTTCATCAGAGGAGAAAACAGCTTTTGGATAGCGCCCATTCTCAGAGGGCTGAGGCATCCCTACAGTTTTTTTGGTCATCAGCGCATCGCTCCTACGGTCATTTTCCAGGCCAATTCTTTGCTTAGAATTTGCAGGGCCCGCTGTTGGGCTGGATCGGAAAACATGGGTATGATATCGTTCAAGACTTGATAAATAAGGTGGTCAGCAAAGTTGCCACCGCTGCTCAAGAGCAATCCATAATACGAAAACTGGGTTTGACCTTGGGGATCTTGGTGAAAACGTAGGATTTCTTCTTGGCTCATGCGAAAAACGGGTGTGTTTACGGGCACCACCACGCGCGGGATCCCTTGCCGGCCACAGCCCCGCTCTTCGTCCAAAGCTCCGATGAGAACCACCGAAAGCAGTGTGCGCACCTCGTTTTGTAAATCAGGGGAAAAATAGGGATCCGGCTGGCTGGAAAGGCGTGGGCCGGAGTTGAGAAAGAGTGGGTTGACAATTTGGGTGTTATAGACCAGACCCACAGCCCAGTGCCGTTGATCGCTCTCCAGCTTAACAAAGCTGCCAAAGCCATAGTCGTCGGGAGAGGGAGGATTCTTGACTTCTAAGACGTCATCCACCTGCACTACGTAGTCGCAGTGATTGTTGGAGCGAACCACCTTGCCCAATCTCATCGAACCCGCCTCCGCTGCAGTTTACTCACCGTTTTCTGAGATAACCTGAGGCTGAGCTTCTCGCGGCTTGCCCAATCTTGCATCAGGCGCAGGAAAAGGTTGCGATCTTCGTTGCGAATGACGGCTATTTGATCGGCTGTCTCCAGCACATAAGGATAGCCTCTTCCAATGATCACCTCGCAGCGCACCAGATCCACCACCCAGTCCAAAAGTCCTGCCTCATAAACCCAAACCGGTATCTCCAGCCGGGCCGGGAAGTTGTTGTTGGTGCGCAAATAAACAAATCCCACCCGCTCCCGCATTTCTTGGTAGGAGTTGAGGATCCCATCTTGAGGGTTGAGGCTGCCGCCACGAGCGCAGATAAAAAAAGGCGTGCGCTCCCCCCACTCTAGCCAGGGGCTGAGCAATTGGGCATCGTGGAGCTGAGGAGCTTCAGGAAGATCGAAGCAATGCCGCAGCAATGTCACCAGATCCGAGGTATAGGTGGTGTCGATGTAGGCAACGATGGGGATCCGGTTTTGCTCGCTGGCCCGCAGTAGCTGGAGTAAACACTGTACGTAGAAATCTCGGCTTTCCGGCTCAAGGGCTTCCGCGAAGGTAGCCACTAACGCCCCATCTAAAAAGGCCAATTTCCGGGATCCAGGTCGAGATTTTTGAATATATTCTACAAGCCTCTCGATTTCCATTTGAAAGCGGCGCATGTTGACAACGCGCTCTTTAGGCTCGCCGCTGCTATCGGATCCCAAATCCTTTGGAGTCAGTACATCGACTTGAATATCTTTTTCGTACAGGCCTTGGGCAGAGTGATGATTCTCATACCAGCCGATCTGCACCAAGGCCACTGGGATCGACAGATCTTTGCTGGGATAAATCTGGGATCCGTCTACTGCGAAGGTGGGAATGTTTTTGATAACCGACCTTGCCCATTCACAGCTTTCTTCATAGTTAGTCCATTCTTTCTCAAAAGGGATCTTCCAACTGGAGTAACGATCCCATTCCTCAGTGGGCAAAGCACCTGGAAAAGAGAATAGAGCAATTTTTTCGGCAATCTCTAAACTCGACCACTGGCACAAGCTTTCCATGGCCTGCCGATACCATTCTCTGCGCTCCGATAGCCCTTGATCAAAAGTGGCAAAGGCTTCTCGCTTTTGTTGCAGTACCGCCAGGATCCGGTCGGCTCTAAACACCATAGGTGGGATCCCTCCTCATCTGGTCAGAGCCGGAGTGCCTCTCCACCCGAATGATGTTCTCCGTTACTTGCTCAAAGGTATCATCGTGGCTGATTACAAATAGCTGCTGAAAAGATCGCAAATTGGTGATGGCCTCTGCCAGCCGCTGTCGCCGCTGGGCGTCCATATTGGTGGTGGGCTCATCAAAGAAGGCGATGTCCAGTTGCCCCAGCACCTTGAGCAAAGCCAAGCGCACCGCTAGGGCCGCTGACATTTGCTCCCCTCCTGAAAGGCTGGCAAACCGTCGCTTACGACTGCCGGCTTCCTGAACCCAGATCTCATAGTCGGTTTCCCAGGTCAGGGTGATGTTGGAGCGGTTGAGAATTTCGCGGAAGAGGTGATCGGCGGTATCGTTGATCTGCTGCAGGTAGTGCTGGGTAACTTGAGGGCCAGCCTTTTTATAGGTATCTCGGCTAAATTTGATAAAGCGATGTAGGCGTTCTTTCTCATTTTTTTCTGCCTCAACCTGCTTTAAGCTTTCCCTGACCTGTTCCAGCTGCCGCAACCTTTCCTGGATTTTGCTCAGTTGAGGAGCTAAGCTCTCCAGCCGGGCTTGAGCTTCGGCTTTTTGGATTTGGGTGGTCTGCAAAAGGGCTCGAAGGCGCTCATGCTCCTGTGGTTGATACAGAGCAGCCAAGGGATCCCGCTGCAACCGCAGTTGGGACAGTTGAGCTTGCAACTCCTGTTGTTGGGCGCTTAGCTCGGCCAGCTTTTGTTCCCGTTCGGGAAGCAATTTGGCGATCGGCTCGGCCCGCAGATAATGCTCGTGATCCAATCGGTATCGTTCACGTTGTTTCTGTAGGGATCCCAGCTCTCGATCCAGGTGCTCGGTTTGGGATAGGGCCTCGTCAATAGGGCCGAGCGTTGCTTCCAAATCCCGAAGCTGCTGCAGACACTCGGCCTGCATTTGCAAATACTGCTTTTCCTGTTTTAACTCTGCTTTGAGCCGCTCGGCTTGACTTCTGGGATCCCCCAAAGATTTCAAGGCTTCAGCCGCTTTTTCGATTTGAGCCTGCAGTTGATCCCTTGAACCTTGAGCACTTTCCCATTGGTCAATTTGGGCCTGTTTCTCTTGACCAGCTTTTTGCAGCTGCTCCAGTAGCGCTTGGGCGGTTTTGAGTTCCTCTTTTCGTTGCGGCAAGCTTTGGGCAAGGGCCTGCAAGCGAATAACGGTTTCATAGCCGCTGCGATGGCCTTTTTGCTCCTCCCGCAAATCGGCAATTCTGTCCTCTAGATCCCGCAAAGGCTCAAGCTGTCGTTCCAGATTTTCGAGCTGTTGCTGGAGTTGGTGGATGTGCTTTGTGAGCTGTTGGTATTCTTGCTCCACTCTGGGCTTGCCATTCAGCTCTTTTTCCAGACGTTGGATTTGTCCCTTGGGATCCCCCAGGGCTTGGAGCGCCTGACCGATTTCCTGTTGTTGCCGCAGGAAGGTTGGCTCGGCCTCAAGGCTCCAGTGAAGGTCATCAATTTGGCTTTGCCGTTCAGCTTGCAATTGCAGCAGCCGTTCTACTTGGGCTTCCAAATCGGGGATTTGTGCGGTTAGGCCGAGCAAGGGTTGCAAAGTCCTGAGTTGTTTTTGGATGTCGGCCAACTGCTGATGAAGTTGGGGTTCGGAAGTTTGGGGAGCCAGATCTTGCAAAATGTGATGGATGGACTGGAGCAACTGCTGGCTAAGCGCTGAAGATTGGGCAAGCACTTCCGGGATCCGCTGCCACAGAGGTTGAAGTTGGGGATAATTGTGTTGCTGCGCTTCCAATTGGCTCAGAAGTTGTTGGATGCTGTGGTGCTGTTGAGCAAAGCGATTCGAGCCCTGCTCAAAGATGGCTTGTAGCTCCTGTTGAAATTGACGAGCTGCAGCAATGCGGCTGAGCTGAGTTTGCAGGCGCTCCTGTTGAGCTTCGAGCGTAGGAATGGCGGCTACGCGATCCAAATCTGCCTGCCGTTGTCTCAGTTGGAGTTGGAGTTGTTCCAATTGAACTTGGCCTTGTTCCTGTTCCGTTTCCCGTTGTTTGAGTTCAAGGCGCAGGGTCTGAAAAGAAGCCAACTTCTGGCTGATTTGGAAGTGGCGTTGCTCTAGGGCAGTCTGCTGTTCGCATAGAGGCTGTAGCTCAAGTTTTTCTGCCGCCATTTTTTGAAAAATCTGGAGCTGATGCTGATATTCGGATCCCCGCAGCTCTAGTTGATGGAGTTGATGTTGCAAAGTTTCCCGCTGAGCCAGTAGGGTTTGTCGGGCTTGCCGCAGCGCTTCCTGATCGGCGATGAGGGCTTCCAGCTCCAGATAACGGTTGTGGGCTGTCTGATGCTGCTGACAAATGACCTGTGCCTGCTCCGCCTCTTGCACTCGATCTTGCAGGAGTTGGCACCGCTGGGCATGGGCTGTCCATGCTGCCCGGAGTTGTTCCCATTCGTGGTGCAGTTGTAGCAAAGTGTTGAGTTGTTGAGTCCAATAGATCTGTTGATGTTCCAGCTCTTCTTGGGCTTGAATTTGCGGAGTCAGCTCCTCCAGCTCCTGCTTCCAGCGCTGTTGTTGGCTCAGCTTTTCTTGCAGTCTGGCCAGTTGGTTTTCAATGTTTTGCTTTTGCAAGAGCAAGGCATCGCGTTGTTTCAACCACTCCAAGCGCTGCTGTTGCTGTTTTTCCAGCTCCCGCAACTGAGCTTCTATGGCCAAAAAGCGCTGGGATCCCTCTTGATACTGCTGTTGTTGTGCTTGGGCTTGCCTGGCTTCTTCCCACAGCTTTTCCGCCTGCTTAAGAGATACATCCAGCAGGGATCCCTTTTGCTCCAGTTGGGCAATCCGGTGATCCAAAGTTTGGATTTGCTCCAGCAATTTCTCCAGTCGCTCAATTTCAATCTTGGCCTGATCCAGGGTGTGAATCGACTGACTCAAGCGCCCTTGCCAATGACCTAGTTCTTGCTGGATTTTCTGCCGCTCGGTTTGGAGCGGATCCCATTCCTGTAGCTGTTGGCGCAGCAACTCAATTTGATGATGAATCGCCTGGACTTGTGCTTCGCTGTATTTTTCGACCGCCAACAGATCTTTGGCTACTTGCTGGTACTCCTCTACTTTTAAGATGCGATCGAAAACTTCTTTGCGATCTCGACCTGTTTTGAGAAAGTCTGCTGTGAAAGTCCCTTGGGGCACCCCAATCGTTGTGGCGAATAGCCGCGCCAGATCGGTACCGGCAGGTACGCCCAAATGTTGCCTCAGCCACGGCAGTACATCGGATTTGCGCTCATACTCCAGGCGCTGCTTCAGTTGCGGATCGAAGAGGCGATATCCCTGGCTAACGCTGCGGCGAACATCGTAGGTGCGCTGATCCCATTGGGAGATAAACTGCACGGTCACCACCGCGTCACTGGCGCCAGAGCGAATGATTTCTTCTTGACTGTAGGGGCAGTAGTCGAACAAAACCCAGGCAATGGCCTCCAGAATGCTGGTTTTGCCCGCTCCGTTTTCTCCGCAAATGGCATTAATGCCTGGCTCAAACGTGAAGATGGCGTCCTCGTGCGACTTGAAGTTCTGTAGAGCCAGAGAGAGGATCCGCATGGTCAGTCTTCTTCCCCCAAAAATGCGTCCCTCAGGTGAGCGTATACTTCCGCTTCGCCTTGTCCATCTAAGACTCTTGCTTTGAGATCCAGGAGTAGCCGCGCCAGCTCTTCGCTGCGCTTGCGATAGTGGGCATGGCTGCTCAGCAGATCCCTGTAGATTTTCTCTTCAATTTGTAGCCTTTGTCCTTCTTCTTCCAGAGAAAGAGCAGCGGATCCGATCTCCAAGGGAGTAGCCTCAAAGCGAAGCAGGACGAGCAAGGCGCCGGTAATCTGCTGAATCTGCTTCTGTAGGGCGCGGCTGTCCAGCTCGTGCTTGGCAAACCCCACCTGCCCCACCAGGCGCAACTCCACCATCGGCTCCATCTCGTGTTCCTGAAGACGGGATCCCCTGGCCAGGGCAATGGCTGCCGCTACCATTTGCTCGGGAGTTTCTCGGCCTTTGGCTTCGAGAGACAGCCGCCGGCGGGGCCGCTGATAGTAGTCTTGTAGCAGCTCGGCTTGGGGCGGGCCATCTCCCCAGCGGACGCGGTAGGCTCCCCGCGGAAAATCCCATTCGGCGGTACTGTTGGCCTCCAGGGATCCCGGATTGAAGATCCACCCGCCCTCAGAATAGCTTTTGTGAATGTGTCCCAAGGCCAGGTAGCCCACCCCCGCTTCCCGCAAAGGCAGCAGATCCCGGTAGCGCAAAGCCCCTTGATAACGGGCCATTTGGCCCTCCAGGCCATGGTGGAACATCAACACCACCCGTTCTGGGCCGGGGGGCAATTGTCGAATGGCCGCCGCCAACTGTTCAATCGACCTAGGGGCTGCCGATCCGTACCACTGGGATCCGATCACCCGCACCCCACAGGGCAAATCCAGATACCCGCCCCGCCCACCTGACCAGGGGCGTAGCTCCAGGCCCTGTTCCCCGGCTTCCGGCTCCAGCAAGATCAACTCTCCGTGATCAGCCAAGTACCTCAGCCAACTGGTCTTGACGCCATAGGGGCGGTTGTCGTGGTTGCCCTCGATGGCCAACACCGGGATCCCGGCCTGCTTCAGCTCGCGTAAGACGATCTGGGCTTGGTTGAGAACGCTGGGCTGAATCTGCCGATGCTCGAACAGATCCCCGGCAATCAGCACAAAGTCCACCGGATCTTGAATGGCATAACGCCGGACAACATCTCGAAAAGCCAAAAAGAAATCCTTGCTCCGCTCCGGGCTGTCGTAGCGGTCATAGCCCAGATGCACATCGGCCAGGTGCAAAAATGTACAGCTTGGGCAGGCCATCTCCAGAGCACCTCGGCAAATTGCCCACAGTTTAGCAAACTCACCTCGCCCAGATATGGGGATCTCCTTCTCTAAATGATCGGGTTCACCGCGGGCATCTCCACTAGGGGTAGGCAGCGGCTGAGGCAACCCCGCCATGAACAGCTCCCGCGAGTTTCTTTAGGTGGAATTGATCAGATCCATGATATTGTGCTTCATCTTGTTGCAAATGTTATCAAGGGGCAGGTCATTGGGATCCCGGCCAAAGGGGTTTTCAATTTCGATGCCAATCTCTTCAACGCCAAACAGCATAAAGGCCAGAAACCCGACAATCGGGCCGGTCATCCAACCCAAGCCCTCCACCATCTGAAACGGCAAAGACAAACAGTAGAGCAACAACAACTGCTTCAGATGGAGGGCATAGGCCATGGGCATCGGGGTCAGCAAAATGCGCTCGCAAGCCCCTAGCGCCTCCACCATGCTGTTGAGCTGCTCCACCATGATCGTAAGCTGGTAGACCTCAACGCGGCCCCTTTGGTATTGGCGTTGCAGGTAATCTCCGATCCAAAAGGCAATTTGCAAAGGGGGATGGTTGAGGCTTTTGAGGCGTTGCAACTGCTCCGGGCTGAGGAGGGGCTGAAGCTCATCCGCCAAGAATTCTTGGCGCAGATGTTGCTTCATGGCGATGGCAAAAGCGGGCAGTAGATAGAGGATCTTGATTTTCTCTTCCCGATCGCCGGGCTGCTTTTCTTCAATGGCCACCCAAATTAGGCGGGCTAAGTTGCGCACATTGTTCACCACGGCTCCCCAGGCTTTTCGCCCCTCCCAAAAGCGTTCGTAGGCGGTGTTTGTCCGAAATACCAGCATCAAACCCAGAACGATGTTGGGCACAAAGGCCACCAACGAGGACAACGCCAGGGGCAGCCCCAGTTTGTAGAAAACGGAAACCAGCACCCCAACCAAGCTGCAGACGAGGGTGCGGGGCAGCACTGCCGGTACAACTGAGCCTTGCAACTGCAGGGCCAGGCGAAACCAACGCAGCCCCTCTCCTGAGAGATATTGGCGAATCATGGGTAATGTCGGCAAGCTTGCCCCCTGATCCTACAGCCACAGCCATTCCTGCAGTCTTTCCCGGTCATGGCTGAGCGGCAGGGATCCAGAAGTTGCTCTGCAACAGAGGCGGGCCTGTGGGCGACTCGCTCCCTCCTGCCGGTTCGAGGGTGATCCAAAGGCGGGTCGGCTGCTGGGAAGGGGTGGGTTGGCTGAGCCATTGCAGGGATCCCTCGGCGTTGACGGCGAAGGTGCCGGCGCTTTCCAGCCGTCGTCCCCCTCCCTGCATATCCGACTCCAGCCACAGTTGGTAGGTGCTGCCCAGAGGAGCAGGGGGCATTTCTGAAGCCAAGAGCAGCACCTGCTTGGCACGGGGCGACCAGAGAGCTTGCACCAGGAAGGGGTTGCGGAAGTTGGGATCCCGCAAAATGGTTCTCTGCACCTGCGGTTGGCGCTGCCACTCTTGGTAGAGCCGTTGAATGGCCACTGTCTCTCCCCCGATTTGGGATCCCAGCCGCCAGTAGGCCGCCGTTATGGCCAGCGCGTAGATCCCCAACGCTGCCAAGCCGCCCCAGAGAAGACGTCGCGGCCACAAAGGAGGTGCGACCCGGATGGAGGCAGGGGCGGGCAACCAGCTCCAGCGCCGCAAGCGTTCTTGGGCTTGAAAGGCCGTCAACTCGTAGAGCCACAGAGCCACCGAGCGATCCCGCTGCAGATCGAAGGCCTCTGCATGTCTCCAGCAGAACGCAAACACCTGGCGCACCACCTCTTCGGCTTGGTGAGGCTGCTTGAGGGTAGCCAGCGCGATCTCCAGCAGGCGCTTCTGGTAGCGATCCTTGAGCAAAAAGTGGCTGCGGCGATCCCGCAGTTGGATCTGGCGCATCAGCTCGAAATCGGTCGGCTCCGCCATAGCCCTCCATCGGCTGCGCCTGCCCGGCCCGGCTTTGGATCAAGCGGTAGCGCCAGGCTGGCGGCTTTTTCAGAAATATACACCAGCCCTGGAGCCAGCTCACCGGCAAGCTGGCCTATTTTGTCATGGCTGGCACGGATCTCTTAACCGGGATCCCGGCCATGCGACTTTATTGGATCAGCTTCTACACAACAAGGGGATATCCTCAGGCGGCGTCCTTCTCGACCACCTTCTCCGCCTCTGTGCCGGCAACAGGTTCGTCATCGCTGCTGGGGTTGTTCATCTCTTGTTTGAAGCTGCGCAACGCTTTGCCAAAGGCGCTGCCCAACTCCGGCAGCTTCTTGGGGCCGAACACGACCACCGCGATCACCCCAATCACGGCCAGCTCTGGCAGGCCCATGCCGAAGATGCTCACGGCCAGGATAGGTTCGCTCGACAGCAGGATAGCCATAAGTCCCCAAAACCCCAAAAACAAGACAAGCCGACCAACCCAGCTTAGGAAGGGATCGATCCGTCTCACTTTAGCAAGTTCTTCTCCCTTGGAGAAAGGGTTTGGCTGGTGCAGGAGCTTGTCGTCGTTCCGCTCCTGGGCCGACTTGGGAGGAGATCGATAAGATGGAGCTAGTTTTTGTGGATCCCTCAGCTCTGCAGCCGTTGGCCATTTTCTCACCCCCAAACGCCATGTCTGTCCCTTACGATCTCGTGGTCATCGGCGCCGGCGCGGCGGGTCTGGTGGTGGCCAGCGCTGCTGCCCAACTGCAGGCCAAGGTGCTGCTGGTGGAGGCCAGCGACCGCCTAGGCGGGGACTGCCTCTGGTATGGCTGTGTGCCCAGCAAAGCCCTCCTGTGCGTGGCCCACACGGTTCAGCGGCTGCGCCGGTCTGTTGCCGCCGGCTGGGTTGCTTCTCCCAGCCCAGCAGGGATCGCGGTGGATTATCTCAAAGTGTACGAACATATTCGCGCCACCCAGAGCTACATTGCCAACCACGCGGATTCGCCAGATCGCTTCCGCCAACTGGGGGTGGAACTGGTGTTTGGCAAGGGGCGCTTTGTGGATGGGCGCACCTTTGAAGTGGCGGGAAAGCGAGTGCGGGCGCGGGCTTTTGTGGTGGCCACCGGATCCCGTCCGGCGGTTCCCCCTTTGCCTGGCCTGGCCGAGGCGGGCTACCTGACCAACGAGTCGATCTTTGATTTGACCCGCCTGCCTCGATCGGTGGCGGTGATGGGGGCGGGGCCGGTGGGCTGTGAGTTGGGCCAAGCGCTGGCCCGTCTGGGATCCGAGGTGACCCTCATTGCCAGCCGCGATCACATTCTGCCCAAAGTAGATCCGGAGGCCGCCCAGGTGGTGCAGCAGCAGTTGGCCCAAGACGGGATCCGCCTCCTCACCCAGGTGCGCGCTGTCCGCGCTGGCCAGGAGCAGGGGGAAAAATTGCTCTACCTCAAGGCCGGCACAGGCTCTGCCGTCGGCCAGCTCTCCGAGGCAGGCGAGGCGGTGATCCGCGCGGAGGAAATCTTGGTGGCTGCCGGTCGGATCCCGAATGTGGAAGGGCTGGGGCTAGAGGCTGCCGGCGTGCGCTACACCCCCCAAGGGATCCAGGTGAACAGCAAGCTGCAAACCAGCAACCCCCGCATCTACGCCTGTGGAGATGTCATCGGCGGGCCGCAGTTCACCCATGTGGCGGCTTACGAGGCGGCGGTGGCCCTGGTCAATGCCCTGTTTTTCCCCATCAGCCGGGCGCGTTACCAGGTCATTCCCTGGGCCATCTTTACCGAGCCGGAGCTGGCTCAGGTGGGTCTCACGGAAAGCGAGGCCCGGCAGCAATACGGCAAAGACGTGATGGTGCTCAAACAGGAGTTTGCCGAGGTGGATCGGGCCCAGGCAGAAGCGGCCCCCCTCGGCTTTGCCAAGGTGATCTGCCGGCGCAACGGCCAGATCTTAGGGGCCCACCTGGTGGGATCCCAGGCTGGCGAGCTGATTCACGAGGTGGTCTTAGCCATGAGCCGGCGGCTGCCCGTCCCTGCCCTGACAGGGATCCACATCTACCCCACCCGCTCGCAGGTCAATGCCAAGGTGGCCCTGCAGTACCGCAAGCAACAATTGGCCGCCAATCCCCGCCTGCAGAACTTCCTGCAAGGGTTCTTCGCCTGGAGACGGGCCTGGAGCTGACAGGCCGCTAGACTGGAATCAGTCGTTTGCTGAGACTTCATCGATGGGCTTTTTCCTGTCTGCCGAACAAGTGGGTCAGTTGGTCTGCAATCAATGGCAGGATCCCTATGCCGTTTTGGGGCCACAGCAGATAGAAGAGGCCGGGGAATCTTTTTGGTTGGTACGCGCCCTAGTGCCCAATGCAAAACAGGTTTGGCTGGTGGAACGATCCAGCGGCCAGGCCCACCCGATGCAGCCGCTGCACCCGGAAACGTTGTTTGAGCTGCGCTTTGCGCCTGGCACGCCGCTTCCAGACTACTTTCTGCGGGCGCAACGGGTCTGGGATCCGGAGGGGCAGCACCTAGAAGAATGGGAGGATCCCTATCGCTTTCCCATCGAGAAGGTCAACCACATCGGCGAGCTGGATCGCTACCTCTTCAACGAGGGGAATCACCACCGCATTTACGAGAAGCTGGGCGCCCATCCCATCAGCGTAGATGGGGTTCAGGGAGTCCACTTTGCCGTCTGGGCCCCCAACGCCCGCAATGTCAGCGTTATCGGCGACTTCAACCACTGGGACGGGCGCCAACACCAGATGAAGCGGCTGGGCGAAAGCGGCATCTGGGCCGTGTTCATCCCCGGCATTGGGCCAGGAGCCATCTACAAGTACGAGGTGAAAACCTCCTGGGGGGATATCTACGAAAAATCGGATCCCTATGGCTTTCAGCAGGAGGTGCGACCCAAAACCGGCTCGATTGTAGCCGACCTCAACACCTACACCTGGCACGACCAGGAGTGGCTGGAAAAACGGGCTGCCACCGACCCGCTGCGCTCGCCGATTTCGGTGTACGAGGTGCATTTGGGATCCTGGATGCACGCTTCCACGGAAGACCCGTCCCCCGATGGGCACCTGGTGTCGGTGGATCAAAAGCCCAACACCCGCTTTCTCACCTACCGGGAGCTGGCAGACAAGTTGATCCCCTATGTCAAGGAGCTGGGCTTTACCCACATCGAGCTCTTGCCGGTAGCCGAACACCCCTTCGACGGCTCCTGGGGCTACCAGGTAATCGGCTACTACGCGGTAACCTCCCGCTACGGATCACCGCAAGACTTTATGTACTTTGTCGATCGCGCCCACCAGGCTGGCATTGGCGTGATTGTCGATTGGGTGCCGGGGCATTTTCCCAAAGATGGGCATGGGCTGGCCTTTTTCGATGGCACCCACCTCTACGAATACGCCGACCCTCGCAAAGGAGAACACAAAGGTTGGGGCACTTTAGTGTTCAATTATGGCCGCAACGAGGTGCGCAACTATCTGGTGGCCAACGCCCTTTTTTGGTTTGAGAAATACCACATCGACGGGATCCGAGTGGATGCGGTGGCCTCAATGCTTTATCTGGACTATGACCGCAAAGACTGGATCCCCAATTGCTACGGTGGGCGAGAACATTTGGAGGCGATTGACTTCTTCCGCCAGCTCAATACCCTCATTTTTAAGTACTACCCCGGCGCTCTTTCGATTGCCGAGGAGTCTACCGCCTGGCCGATGGTAACCTGGCCAACCCATGTGGGCGGGCTGGGCTTTAACCTCAAGTGGAACATGGGCTGGATGCACGACATGCTGGACTATTTCCGCATGGATCCCTGGTTCCGCCAGTTCCATCACAACCTAGTGACTTTCAGCCTCATGTATGCCTTCAGCGAAAATTACATGCTGGCTTTTTCCCACGATGAGGTGGTACACGGCAAGAGCCACATGCTGGGCAAAATGCCGGGGGATCACTGGCATAAGTTTGCCAGCCTGCGGGCTTTGTACGGCTACATGTTCACCCACCCCGGCAAGAAAACCTTGTTTATGAGCATGGAGTTTGGCCAGTGGAACGAGTGGAATGTGTGGGCAGATCTAGACTGGGGGCTGCTGCAATATGAGCCCCACGCCAAACTGCGCCACTACGTGGCCAGCTTGAACCATCTGCTGCGTTCGCAACCGGCCCTCTACACCCAAGACACCAAGCCAGAAGGGTTCCGCTGGATCGACTGCAGCGACCATCGCGGCATTGTTTCGTTCATCCGCTATGCAGAGGATCCCAAGGAATGGCTGGTGGTGGTGTGTAACTTTACGCCGGTGGTCTGGCCGAATTACCGCATTGGGGTGCCGCAGCGAGGGTTTTACCGGGAGCTGCTCAACAGCGACGCGGTGGAGTTCTGGGGCAGCGGCGTCGGCAACTTGGGGGGCAAGTGGACGGATGACTGGGCCTACCACAACCTGCCCTACTCCCTCGATCTTTGCCTGCCGCCCCTCTCTACTCTGGTGCTGAAATGGCAGCCGTCGCAGCCGGCTGAGTCCCAAAATTGACATTCCCTCAGCCCTGCCGCGCATCTGTGAGGACAGGGCTTGGGATCCAGTTTTTGGGGGATTGGAAGAATAACACTCAAGATACTAGGGGCAGGTTTGTTTTGTGAGGATTTCAGCAGTGGCCGCAGCCACCCGCTCCTGCAACTGCCGTCGCCGTGAGTCGGTTGGGTCAGAGCCAGGCACCCGCACCGTGTACCGTTGCTACACCGAGTTGCCCCCCACCGCCACCTGGGGCAGGATGAGGCCAGGGATCCCGTGCAACAGGCGGTGAGAAGATAAGAGCCGAGGGAGACAACGCGCTCGGGCGGCAAGGGATTTTTTCCAGCTCCTCTGCCCGATCTGAGATAGAGTAAACGCGATTTACACAGATGCTTTATGCAGATGGCTTTTCGAGACGCGGCTTTGGCCCCCCGCATTTTGGCTTTGGTGCCGGGGGGGATTGGCGACCAGATTTTG
>NZ_JANSJB010000064.1:0-14324 GCF_047462355.1 Synechococcus sp. H55.9
GGGGCTGGGGGTGGTCGCGTGAGCGGCGCGGAGCGCTTGGGCCTCTGGGAGAGGGGCTGGGGGTGGTCGCGTGAGCGGCGCGGAGCGCTTGGGCCTCTGGGAGAGGGGCTGGGGGTGAGGGCCGTGCGCCTCAATTCAAGTTGAACAAGTAGGCTTTCGGGCTGCCCAAAACTGCCCAAAGTTGCAGATAAAGCTACTCACCCCGGAAAAGGGGCTGGCACTTTGATTCGATAACCTAGAAGTTATGGAGAGATCTGCACAGGGAAGGCAACTGCCCCTGCAAGGCCACAGACACCCGCCAGAACTCTGGAGAATTAGGAGATTTGCAATGAAAGCTATCTTAGCAGCCGCTGTGATTGGTTGGGCAGGGATCCCTCTGCTGGCCCCCTTGCCGGTGGTGGCCCAGCCGCTTTTTGAATTGGGCACCTACCGCCTTGAGCAGGGGACGATCATTCCCGTCGGCAGCCTCAGCAGCGAAGGGCCGCAATACTTTTATCCAGACACCATCTATCCCCTGGAAGTGGCCGTCACGCAAAACATTTTCGACAACCAGGGGCGTTTGGTGATCCCGGCTGGCAGCCGCGTCTTCGGGCAGATGGAGCCGGCGCCGGGCGGATCCCGCTTTGTTGCCACTGCCATCGTCCTCGGGGGTCGCACCTATAGCCTGCGGGCTGTTTCCAACATTCTTCACGACGAGAAAGATCCCCGGCAGTATTCGGCTGAGGCCATCGCCCAGGATGCGGCCATTGGGGCAGCCGCAGGCACCCTTTTGGGAGCCATCACCGGCGGTGTCTCGGCGGGCAATGTCCTGGGAGGGGCAGCGGCTGGCGTAGTGGTAGGCAATGTTACCGCTCCCCAGGTGGTGGTGCTGCGCCCCGGCCAATCTTTTAATCTGACCTTGGAAGCGCCGCTCACCCTGTAACCCTCGGCTCCTGTTCCAAGGCAGGGGTGGAGATCTGGCAACTTGTGATTTACTGGATAGGCAAGTTGCAGCTCCCGTGTCTCTATGCCTGCAGAATCTAAGTCCACTCCTGTCTTGCACACCACAGAGCACACGTTCAACGCCGGGGGGGAGTCCTTCCCCTACAGGGCGGTGGCTGGCTGGCAGACGCTCTTCCGCCGAGAAAAGCCGGTGGCTGAGATCTTTCACGTCGCTTATCTGAGGCAGGATTCTGGCTCCCCGCACCGCCCGCTGACTTTTGTTTTCAACGGCGGGCCGGGGGCCGCCTCTGCCTATTTGCACATGGGATCCCTGGGGCCGAGACGGATTTGCTTTGGGCCCAACGGCAGCCTGCCGCCCTCGCCGGTGCAACTGGTGGATAACGCCGAAAGTTGGCTGCTGTTTTCTGATTTGGTCTTCGTCGATCCGGTGGGGACAGGCTTTAGCCGCGCCCTGCCCAAGGAGTCTCAAGACGCCAAAAGTTCTCAGGAAAAATCCGATCCGGCGGCCAAGCCCACTCAGCCGGAGGAGAAGGAGGAGGAGCCCCCCAAAGAAGCACCCTTCTGGGACGTGGAGCGGGATTTGCAATCTTTGGGCGAGTTTATCCAGGGCTTCCTCTCGCGGTATAAGCGCTGGCTCTCTCCCATTTTCATTGCCGGTGAGAGCTACGGGGGATTTCGGGTGGCGCGGCTGGCCAAGGAGCTGCAAGCCAAGTTTGGGGTGGGCCTGTCAGGAGCGATTCTCATCTCGCCGGCCATCGAGTTCGGGCTGCTGGAGACCACCGATTACAACCTCAGCACCTGGGCAACCCTGTTCCCCTCTTACGTGGCCACGGCAGCCTATCACGGGCGGTGTGGCTGGGGGGAGGATTTGCAGATCTTGCTGCCCAAAGCAGAAGGCTTTGCCCGCCAGCGGCTGTTGCCTCTTTTGGCCATGGGGGAGGCGATGCCAGAGGCAGAGCGGCAGGCCATCTACACAGAGATGGCGGCAGGGATCGGACTCTCACCTGAGTATGTGGCCCACAAAGGCGGTCGGATCGACCCGGCCAGCTTTGCCCGCGAGCTGTTGCGCTCCCAGCGGCTGGTGCTGGGGCTGTACGATGCTTCCGTCACCACGGTGGATCCCTTTCCGGATCGGCCTACCTTCGAGGGATCCGATCCCACCTTGGATGGGGTGGATCGCCTCTTTACCGCCGCCATCAACAGCCACCTGCGGGAGACCCTCCAGGTGGACACAGACTTGACCTACCACCTCCTGAACTTAGAGGTGTTCAAGTCCTGGCGGTTTACCCCCAAAGGGGAACTCAAGCAAGGGTTTATTGGCGCCATGGACGAGCTGCGCAGCAGCATGGCCCTCAATCCCCACCTGCGGGTGGGCATTCACCACGGCTTCTACGACCTGGTCACCCCTTACTTTGCCTCCGACCACCTGGTGGACTTGATGAAGCTGGATCCCCGCCTCAAGGCCAACCTTCTCTTGCGCCACTACCGCGGCGGCCACATGTTCTACACCTGGGATCCCTCGCGAGTGGAGTGGTTTGCCGAGATGCGCCAGTTCTACCGCCAGGCCGTTTCCGGCCTAGGGATCCCTTCGTGATGGGCAACCCCTACTCCCGCAGCCACCGGGTGGTGCCGTCTTTTTGGTCGATGAGGGTGATCCCCAGGGCCTTTAACTGCTCCCGGATTCGATCCGCCTCGGCAAAGTTTTTCGCCCTGCGGGCTGCCGTGCGTTGGGCCACCAGCTCCTCGATCTGCTTTTCTTCGAGGGGTGGAAGCTTGGCCAGTTCCCCATTGGCGACGGCTTTCTCAGATCCCTCGGCGGTGGCAGGCTGGGGCCAGCAGAAGCCCAGCGTGGCCAAGATCTCCAGCAGGGCGGCGCTCTTCTGCCTCAGCACCTGCGGCTGCAGGTGGGTGTGGCCCTGGTGGGTCAAGAGGTTGTGCTCACGGATCAGTTCTTTGGCCAGCTCAAAAGCAAGGGCCAGCGCCCCAGGGGTGCCAAAATCATCGTCCATGGCCGCCTGAAAGGCTTGCATCGCCTCGCAATCGGGAGATGCCGTCTGGCAAAACTGCTGGGCGCAGTGGATCCCTTTTTGGAGAGTTTCCCAGCCGTGGCTGGCCGCCTGCATCGCCGGCTCGGTGAGGTCAATCGGGCTGCGGTAATGGGTCTGGAGCAGGAACAGCCGCAGGGCCATGGGGTGATAGACGGCAAGCGCCTGGCGTAGGGTGGTGAAGTTGCCCAAAGATTTGGACATCTTCTGGCCGTTGATGTTGACAAAGCCGTTGTGCAGCCAGTACTTGGCCAGCGGCTTGCCGGTAATCGGCTCCGATTGGGCCAGCTCGTTCTCGTGGTGGGGAAAAATGAGATCCGCTCCGCCGGCGTGAATGTCGATGTGATCCCCCAGAGTCTCTCGCACCATGGCCGAGCATTCGATGTGCCAGCCCGGACGTCCCCAACCCCAAGGGGACTCAAACCCCGGCTCGGAAGGGGGAGCCGCCTTCCAAAGAGCAAAATCGAAGGGATCCTGTTTGCCAGCCCCTTCCTCCCCCACCCGGCCACTGGCCCCTGCCTCCAGCTCCTCTAGCTTGCGACCGGAGAGCTGGCCGTAGTCCGGGAATTTACGGACGGCGTAGTAGACATCGTAAGCAGGGATCTCCGCCTGACGGGCAAGGGGATCCCGTACCCGGTAGGCAAAGCCCTTGAGCTCCAGCGATTGGATCAGCTCGAACATCGCCCGCAGCGATCGGGTTGCCCTGGGGTAGAGATCGGCCCGCTTGATGTTGAGGCGATCCATATCCTGGAAATACTCGGCGATGAAGCGTTCCGCCACCGCCTGCATCGATTCGCCCCGCTCTAGGGCCCGCTTGAGGATCTTGTCGTCCACATCGGTAAAGTTCTGCACATACTTCACCCGGTAGCCCCGCCACTCCAGGTAACGACGCACCATGTCCCAGACCACATAGGTGCGCGCATGGCCGAGGTGGCAGAGATCGTAAACCGTGACGCCGCAGACGTACATCCGCACCAGGGGCTTCTCCCCAGCAGCCGCCTCGGCGGATCCCTGAGAAGGATCGGCAGAAATGAACCCAGATCCCCCTGCTGCCAGTGGCTGAAACACTTCCTTGCGGCGGGTTAATGTGTTGTAGACAACCAAGTCCATTGATATCCCCAGTTTGTAGTTTCAGCTACAGCAAGGTGGGCTCTATCTTTCAAAAAAGTAAGGTGGCACACTTTGCCCTGAATCGGATAAGGCTGGACAAAATCTCAACGGGCCAAGGGCTGAAATCATTGTGGGGTAAGCGTTTTAGCCGAAATTACCTGCAAAGGCTTGTCTAGATTTGTTAACTACGGTACCCTAACCTGAGTGCGAACCAACCTGTTCATGATCCAACTTCACTTCGGCTTGAGCCACCGCAGTGGGGTTGGATAACAAGGGGTCTGTGCCCCTCATTTTGACATCTTCTTCTCTTGCACTCTAGTGTCAGCCTGTTGGTGTGAGGATGCCCCCAAAATTGACGTTCTCAACTCCCCGCCAGGGAGAGCTGGAGCACAGGGGTGCTGCCGTGAGCCCCCTTTCTCCGCCCGAGATCCCAACGCTTCAGGATCCTTCTGCCTATGAAGGCTGGGACAGGGATCCTGCCGCCCCCTTGAGGCTCCGGTGGGCCGGTTTGGCCCTCTCTCTCAGCTTAACGGGCCTGGTGTGGCTTCTGAAGCTGGAGGCGGATCCCTGCACGGAAGCTTTGGCAGAGCAGATGGCGGATTTGCAGCCGGCCAGGCGCTCAACCGAGGCTGAGACAGCTCAGCCAGAGCCTGGGGATTCAGCGCCGGCGCGGCGGGGTTATCCGGCTTGGGCCACCAGCCTTCTGCTGATGCTGGGCTTGG
This sequence comes from Synechococcus sp. H55.9, assembly GCF_047462355.1. Classification (NCBI taxonomy): domain Bacteria; kingdom Bacillati; phylum Cyanobacteriota; class Cyanophyceae; order Synechococcales; family Synechococcaceae; genus Synechococcus; species Synechococcus sp. H55.9. Next base: position 4,820 of record NZ_JANSJB010000064.1, read on the forward strand.
CTGGGGTCGCTACCCTACAGCAGCGACAACTGCATCGCCACCCTTGGGGATCCCAGGTGGCGGAGCCGATTCCGCCCTCGGTGCACACGCTGTCCGGCGCCCTGCAGCAGAACTACGAGCAAAAAAAAGCCCAACTGCGGCAAGCCTTCGAGGCCGGCCAGATCCCAACCGGGGAAGGGCCTCGAGGCATTCTCAAGCATGAGGTGCAGCCGGGAGAAACCCTCTGGCATCTGACCCAGATGTACCAGCTCGACGCCGCCGCTATCGCCGTCTCCAATGGTATGCAGGCCAGCACGCCACTGCAGCCGGGGCAGAAGTTGCTGATCCCCAGCCAGCCGGGATTGATCTACACCGTCCAGCCAGGAGATACCCTGGAAGACATTGCCAACCGCTACCAAGTTCCGCAGCAGCGGATCATCGAGGCAACCCCCCTGGATCGGCCTGAATATCTGCGCATCGGCCAGCGGCTACTCATCCCCGGCGATGTGGGCGAGCTGATCCGGCGCGAGAAGGAGAGGATCGCCGCCCAGAAGGCCCGCGAAGCGGAAGAGCGCCGCCGCCAGGAAGAGGAAGCCCAACGCCAAGCCGAGGAGCAAGCTCGATTACAGGCCGAGCAGCAGCGCCGGGCCCAGCAGATGCAGCAAGAACGGCAGGCCCTCTTGGCCAGTGGCTCCCTGACCCACACGGTGGGAGCCGGTGACACCATCGAGCGGATCGCCGCTCGCTATGGGGTAACGCAGCGGTCGATTATCGAGGCCAACAACCTGCGCAATCCCCACTGGCTACGCATTGGCCAACGCCTGACGATTCCGGCACCGGGCACGCAGCCCCCCCGCCCGGCCCCCGCCCGACAAGCCCAGAGACAGACCCCAGCTCGGCCAGCGTCGCCAGCTCCTCCCCGGGCCCGCAGCAGTGGCTTCATCTGGCCGGTTGCCGGGCAAATCACCTCCGGCTTTGGCTACCGTCGCGGTCGCTTCCATGCAGGGGTCGATATTCCCGGCCCGGTGGGATCCCCCATTGTAGCCGTTCAGGAGGGGGAGGTCATTTTTGCCGGCAACGCCGGGGATGGCTACGGCAACCGCGTGGATATTCGCCATCCCAACGGGATCGTTACCCGCTACGCCCACGGCCACCAGATCTACGTATCCCAGGGCCAGTATGTGCAGCAGGGGCAGACGATCATGAGCCGGGGCAATACGGGCCGCAGCACAGGGCCGCACCTGCACTTTGAAGTCCGCCCCGGCGGGGGTGCACCTGTGGATCCCCGCCCCTATCTGCCCTGATCCTATCCCCAAAGAACCTGGGTCGAACAACCAGTTCGGGCATAAATTGCTAGCCTAAAAAAGCAAACTCCAGACCGTAGGAACACGCCGATGCAGTGGGTGAACGCGCTCTCCCAGCTCCCTTCTCTGGAAGCGGCTCTGCGGCAGGTGGTGGAGGAAGCCAAGGCTAAGCTGCAGGCAGCCCAACTGAAGAGCGCCCTGACGCGACAGGTGCAGGCGGTGGGATCCGGCAGCTTGCCGGGGCTGCTCACCGGGTATGTCCCCTCTCAGCCTCTGCGGCCCAACTTGGGGGTTTTGTTTGTGTCGGCGGCCTTTGCCAGCGAGTACATTCGCGTGCTGCCCCTGTTGTCGGAGCTGTTGGAGGTGGACGTTTTGATCGGCTGCTCCGGCGGCGGTATCGTGGGTGGGGGGCATGAAATTGAGGATGGGCCGGCCCTGTCCCTGTCTTTGGCGGTGCTGCCGGATGTAGCCTTGCGCCCTTTTTATTTGCAAGGGGAGCAATTGCCGGACTTGGATGCACCCCCTTCGGCGTGGATCGATCTGGTGGGAGTTGCGCCGCAGACCCAGCCGCACTTTTTGCTCTTGGCGGATGGGTTTTCCTCCCGCATCTCCGAGCTGCTGCAAGGGTTGGATTTTGCCTATCCAGGGGCGGTCAAGGTGGGGGGATTGGCCAGTGGCGGCCGCGGCCCGCGCGGCAATGCTCTGTTCTTGCTGGATGCGCGTACCCCCACACCCCGGCGGGAGCTGTATCGGGTAGGCACAGTGGGGTTGGCCCTTTCCGGCAACGTGGTGCTGGAAGCCGTAGTGGCCCAGGGGTGTCGCCCCATCGGGGATCCCTTGCGCGTCACCGAAGCGGAGGGGAATGTGATCCTCGGCTTAGAGGGGCGTCCTCCTTTGGCGGTCTTACAGGATTTGGCCGAACGGCTCAGCCCATCGGATCAACGCTTGGCCCGCCAAGCTCTCTTTATCGGCCTGCTGATGGACGAGTTCAAATCCGAGCCGACGCCGGGAGATTTTCTCATTCGCGTGATCCTGGGCATCGATCCACGGCTGGGGGCAATGGCCATCGGGGATCGGGTGCGCCCCGGCCAAACGGTGCAATTTCATCTGCGCGATGCCCAGACTTCGGCGGAAGATCTGCAGTGGGCCCTCAGCCGCTATCGTGCCGAGCGCAACCTACAGCAAAGCTACTCCTCAGAGGGCCCCTCGCAACCAAGGCCGGAGCCCTGTGGGGCGTTGATGTTCTCCTGTCTGGGACGAGGCAAGGGGCTGTACGGCACCCCCGACTTTGACTCGCAACGGTTTCGGGAATTGCTGGGGGAGCTACCCCTGGGGGGCTTCTTTTGCAACGGCGAGATCGGCCCAGTTGGGGGATCCACCTTTTTGCACGGCTACACCTCTTGCTTCGGGATCTTCCGGCCCGCCCACTAGACCCCCATCCCGGGAGCCGGTGAAATTGGATAGACTGAGGATCGCTTGTGAACGGCGTAACCGAAGGGTTTTTCATGCAGCTTCATCTCAGCGAGCCACCACTCACTCAAGGGGAATGTGCCCTGGTCTACTGCTTTGCGGCTTCTGGCGGAAATGGCCGCCTACCTCTGCCCCCTGAGATCGCCTCTTGGGATGAAAAGGTGTGGTCGGGTCTGGTGGCGGAAACAGTACAGGAGCAAGGGTTTCAGGGCAAGCCGAACAGCAGTGTTGCCCTGCGCCTGACCGGAGAGCTCCGCAAACTGGTGCTGGTGGGGCTGGGGGATCCCGCTGCCCTGACGCTAGAAGCCCTACGACGGGCCACAGCCAACGGCCTGCGCCAGGCTCATGGCTTAAAAGCCAAGCGGGTGATGCTGTCTTTGCCGGAGACGGGGTTGGATCGGGTACGTGTGGTTCAGGCGGTGGCCGAAGCCTGCCTATTGGTGGCGCACCGGGACAATCGATTTAAATCTTCAGCCAAACAGGAAGAGGAAAACAGCTTTTCTGTGCAGGAGGTAACCCTCTTGGTGCCGGGGTTGGCCCAGGCTCGCCCCGATTACGAAGCCGCGCTGCAGCGGGCTACTGAAATGGCTGCAGGGACGATCTTGGCTCGGGAATTGGTGGCTGCCCCCGCCAACATCGTTACTCCTCTGGCCCTGGCCGATACGGCCCGCCAACTGGCTCAGGAATACGGTCTAGAGGCGGAGATCTTGGGGCAGGAAGAATGTGAAGCTCTGGGGATGGGGGCCTTTCTGGGTGTGGCCAAAGCCTCTGATCTGCCGCCCCGGTTCATCCACCTCACCTACAAGCCGGCACAAGGGGATCCCGTCACCAAATTGGCACTGGTGGGCAAGGGTCTGACCTTCGATTCGGGTGGATTAAACATCAAAACCGACTCCCGCAGCATCGCCATGATGAAAACCGATATGGGGGGAGCAGCGGCGGTTTTGGGGGCTGCGCGGGCCTTGGCCGCCCTCAAGCCTCAAGCGGAGCTGCACTTCATTGTCGCCGCCACGGAAAACATGATCAGCGGCCATGCCATCCATCCGGGGGATATCCTCACCGCTTCCAACCAAAAGACCATCGAGGTTAACAACACCGACGCAGAAGGTCGCCTTACCCTGGCAGATGCACTGGTATTTGCAGAAAAGCTGGGCGTCGATGCCATTCTCGACCTGGCTACCCTGACCGGTGCCTGTGTGGTTGCCCTGGGGGAAGAAATTGCCGGATTGTTCACCCAAGATGAGACGCTGGCCCAGGAGCTGCAGCAAGCTGCCAACCTCTCAGGAGAAAAAATCTGGCGAATGCCGATGGAGGAGGGCTATTTCGAGGGCCTCAGCTCGATTGTGGCCGACATGAAAAACACCGGCCCCCGCTCAGGGGGATCCATCACCGCCGCCCTGTTCCTGAAGCAGTTTGTGGAGAAAACTCCTTGGGCCCACCTGGATATAGCAGGCCCCGTTTGGACAGAGAAGGATGCAGGCTACAACAACAAAGGGGCCACCGGCTATGGGGTGCGCACGCTGGTGGAGTGGGTCTTGGCGCGCAGCTCATAACTCCGCCTTGGGGCCCTGCAAAATCACCAAAATCTCCCGGTTTGCCCTGCGGAGTTTTTGGAATCTACGCTCTTGTCTGGATAGCGAGCGAGATGGGATCTCGCCGCGATGGCCGCCTGCTGGCTGCTTTAGCCGACGTGAGCGGTGGGGTTGACCAGGCCAATTACTTGGGTGTAGGCGCCGCGAGCCTGGGTCACCCCAATGGTGCGCTCGGCTTTTTCGAGCATGGGGCGGCGCAGGCTGACCACCAAAAATTGTGCCTGGCGGGATTGCTGCCAGATCATGTCGGCCAACTTTTCCACGTTGGCCCCATCCAAAAACATGTCCACTTCGTCAAAGGCATAAAAGCTGGAGGGGCGAAACCGTTGCAACGCAAAAATAAAGCTGAGGGCCGTCAAGGATTTTTCTCCGCCCGACATGGCGCTGAGACGACGCACCGGCTTGCCTTTGGGGCGGGCCACCAGGGTCAGACCCCCAGCCAAAGGATCCTCTGGGTTTTCCAATTCCAAGTAGCCCTCGCCCTCGGAAAGCTGGGCAAAGATGGTCTGGAAATGGCTGTTGATGGCATGGAAGGCATCCAAAAACGCTTGGCGGCGCAGAGTAGAAAAGTTCTCGATGCGCAGCAGCAATTCGGTGCGCTCTTGGTGCAGGGTTGCCAGTTTGGCGCTGAGATCCCCTAGGCGGACTTGGGTCTGTTCATATTCGGCGATGGCCAACATGTTCACCGGCTCCAGGGATCGCAATTGCTCTTCGATTTTGCGTTTTTGCTGCTGCAGCTCGTCTAGGGTCAGGTGGGGGGGCAAGGGGGGAAGGGGATGCGGCAGCGCTTGGGCCGCAGCTTGCAGTTGGGTTTGCAGTTGGGCCAGGATGGCCTCTTTTTCTTGCTGTTGGGTGAGGGCGTTGTAGCGTTCCCATTCCAGGCGTTGGAGCTGCTGCTGTTGGGCGCGCAGTTGAAATTCCTGCCGCTCTCGCTCTTGGCGCAGGTGGGCGAGGCGGGCTTCAATCTGGCCCATCTGTTGCCGTTGCTCGGCAATGTGCTGCTGGATTTGGGCGAGAGTGGCCTGGGCCTGGGCGATTTGCTCTTGAAGTTGGGCCTGACGCCGTTCGCCCTCTTGCAGGCGCTCCTGGTGGTGCTGGATCTGGGCCTGCTTCAGGTGTTGCTGGCTGAGGTTCTCCTGTTGCTGTCGCTCCAGGTGGGCCAGGTGGTGTTGCAGCTCCGCCAGGTGGCTCTCCTGCTGCTGCACTGTCTGCTGCAGTTGCTGCCAGTGCTGGTTGACCGGGGATCCCTCCAGTTGGCTGAGCTTGAGGGTGAGGGCGGCCAGGCGCTGTTGCAAGGGATCCCAGCGGAGTTGAATCTGGTGCAGCCGCTGCTGGATCTGGTGGCTTTCGCTTTGCCATTGCGTCAGGGATCCCTGTAGGTGTTGCAGGCGGGCCTGCTGGTTTTGGCAATCGGCCTGGTGTCGCTCCAGATATTGCCGGGCTTGCAGGGCATCCTGGCGGGCCAGGAGCAGGGTCTGGGCCAGTTGTTTTTCGCGGGCTTGGGCGGCTTTTAGGCGAGGGGTGAGGGCGGCCAGCAGCGCTTCCAGATCGGCCAGGCGGGCGCGCAGGGCTTCCCCTTCCGAGTGTTCGCCGGCAGAAAAATGGATCCCCTGTCGCTGCGGGCTGGTGCCGCCGCTGATGGCCCCTGAGGTTTCCAGCAGCTCCCCTTCCAGGGTGACCATGCGGTGCTGGCCGATGTAGGGCCGGGCCAGCTCCAGGCTCTGGAAAACCAGGGTGGATCCGAGCACAAAGCCAAAAACATCTCGGTAGCGCTCTTCAAAGTGCACCAAACGAATGGCGTAGTCGATCAGACCGTTTAAGTTGAGGGGGGCGGGCGGGCGGGCGGGCGGCAGCTTGTTCAGAGGCAAAAAGGTGGCGCGCCCCAGTTTTTCCCGCTTTAAGAGGTTGATGGCGCTGACGGCGACGCTGTCATCTTCCACCACCACAAAGTGCAGTCGGTTGCCTGCCGCGATCTCCAGCGCCAGTTGATACTGGGGATCCACCTGCCCCAACTGGGCCACCAATCCCAAAACCCCCGGCAGGCGGGCGCTCAGGATGGCCTGGGTGGCGCGGGATCCCTGGGATTCTTGCAGCACTTGGCGGCGGGTCTCCCATTTGTCCAGTTGCCGCTGCTTGGCGTGGAACTCGGCGGCCAGCCGCTCGTGGGTGGCGCGATCCAGCTCCAGGTTGGATTGCAGTTGCGCCAGCTCTTGGGCCAGGGCCTGCACCTGGGCTTCCGACTGCCGGCAGGCCTGTTCCAGCTCGGCGGTGAGGGCCAGGTGGGATCCCAGCCACGTCTCGATCTGGGCGATCTCCGCCTGGGTCTCCTGGCTTTGCCGTTCCAGTTGCCGTTGTCGCTCTTGCAGGCGAATTTGCTCCTGCTGCAGAGGCTCCTGTTCGGCGCGGATCTCTTCGAGGTGGCGGGTGAGGTAGCGCTGCTGCTTGACCCAGGCCTCGGCAGATTGGGCCAGGGCCCGCAGTTGTTCGCGGCTTTGCTCCAGGCTGATTCGGGCTTTCTGCACCTGGGCTTGCAGGGATCCCTGAGCTTGGGCCAGTTGCTCCTGTTGGCTTTGCAGGTGTTCCAGCTCTGTCTGCAGGTGCTGCTGTTGGGTTTGGCGCTCCTGCTGCAGGCGCTGCGCTTGCTCGATTTCCTGCTGCCAGGCTGCGATCTGTTGGCTGAGCTGTTGCCGTTGCACTTCGGCGGCAGCGATCTGGGCCTGCAGGTGCAGGTATTCTTCCTCCCCCAGGGCGTGGATGCGGCTTTGCAGCTCGCTCAGGGCGGCTTCGGCCTGCTGCAACTGCTCGCTCAAGGTCTGCACCTGAGCAGTGGCTTGCTCCTGAGCTGCCAAAAGCTGACGAATGGCTGCCTGGGTTGCTTCCACTTGGGCTTGCAAATGCCGCCAGAGCAACACCTGTTGCTGCTGCTCCAGCGTTTGCCACTGCAGCCGCAGTTGCTGGTACTGCTGCGCCTTTTCGCTCTCCTTGAGCAGCCGCTCTCTTTGGGCTTGCCATTCCTGCTCGATGAGCCGGAAGCGCTCAATTTGTTCTCGCACCCCCTCCAGCTTGGCGTTGGCCTGGGCGATCTTGCGGTCGAAGGTGGCCACCCCCGCCAATTCGTCGAGGATCTGCCGCCGCTCCTTGGAGTTCATGGAGATGATGCTGGTAACATCCCCCTGCAAGACAACGTTGTAGCCGTTGGGGTAGATGTGCATCGCCTCCAGTTGCTCGTGCAGCTCGCTCAGGGTGCAGGGCACATCGTTGATGTAGAAGGTGCTGGTGTAGGGCAGGGAGTCGGGATCCTCCCCCTTGCCGGGGCTGACCCGCAGCCGACGGCTGACTTTCCATTCTCTGGGCTGGCCATCTTCTCCCGGCCCCAGATCGAAGGTGACGGAAACGTGGGTCTCCACCCGCCGGTTGCTGTTGAGGCTGCCGGAATGCACCAGATCCGAAAGCCTCTCTGCCCGCATCCCCCGTGAGGAAGACAGCCCCAGCGCAAATAGGATCCCATCCAGGATGTTAGACTTGCCGGAGCCGTTGGGGCCGGAGATGACCGTAAAACCCGGCAACAGGGGCAGCGAGGTCGTGCTGCCAAACGACTTAAATCGGGTCAGCTCGATCCGCTTGATGTACATCCCACCCCATATCTGGTGCAACCAGCAGCAGATGATGGCACCAGGCTAGCACGGGTAGTGCAGCCTGCCCAGCCTCTAAGAAGGCCCAGGATCTGGGCTTGGATCGACGAGCAGATCGGCCTTTTGCAAAAGACGATGCACCTCTGCCTGTAGCTCTGGCCACTTGTAGGTGAGCAGGTTGGGCTTGGGGATGAGCAGCAACTGGTAGCCAGGCTTTAGGTTTGGACAGAGAGGCCGTATGGCCTCCCGCAGGCGACGCCGCAGCCGGTTCCGCCGTACCGCCGATTTGCTCACTTTTTTGCTAACTGCCAACCCCACCTGGCTGGGGATCCCTTCACACCCTGGGGGCATCGGCTGAAACAGAAGGGTCAAGCCCGCACCGGAACGACGCTGCCCCGCTTGGTAAAGCGCTTGGAAAGCTCGCCGATCCCGCAAGCGATAAGGAGCAGGCAGCATGGTGGCGGATCCCACCCTGAACTAAACAAAGGGCCCTGCCCTTAAAGCCGGATCGCGCCTCAAGAAACAGCCAGGCGATAACGCCCCTTGGCCCGCCGCCGCCGCAAGACCTGCCGCCCGGTTGCTGTGCGCATTCTGGCCCGAAACCCAGAGACGCGAATGCGTCTGCGATTGGTGCCATGAAGGGTACGCTGAGTCATGGTGTAGACCCACTCATCATGTCAACAAGGCCTGCTGCGGCTGGTGAGGGGGAAGCCCAGTCCACTTGCAGACAATCAGCAAGGTGCCATTCTAGCAGGCTCGACGGAAAATTGCTAGATTGGCCGCCCCACGCCGAGCAGCTAAATTGGGAATCCTAAAGCCACTGTCGAGGGAGCAGAGGCTGCTGTTCCTCTTGGGCTTTTGCTGTGTCGCTCTGGGTGTGTGGTGTGGATATCTCCCTGGATCAGCTCTGGAATGAAGCTCTGGGGCATCTACAGGTACAGCTCAGCCGTCCAACTTTTGAGGCTTGGATCAAGACGGCGCGGCCTGAGTCGTTGGTGGACAACCGCCTCACCATCTCGACTCCCAGCGAATGGGCGCGGGGTTGGCTGCAAAAGCACTACGCCTCCACCATCACCGAGGTGGTGCAGCGGGTGGCCGGGATCCCTTTACAGGTGGAGTTTTCGGTTTCCCCCCACGCTTTGGTTGAGGAAGAACCCCCTGCAAAAGCCATTTCCCCAACATTGCCCAGAGCCGGCAGCTTACCTGCCTCCCCCACTCTAGGGCTGGAAGTCGGCGGCAGCCTGCCGATGCGAGCGCCGGATCTCAACCCCAAGTATTCCTTCTCACGGTTTGTGGTTGGCCCCAACAACCGCATGGCCCACGCTGCAGCTCTGGCCGTAGCCGACAAGCCTGGGCGCGCCTACAACCCGCTGTTTCTCTGCGGCGGAGTAGGGCTGGGCAAAACCCACCTCATGCAGGCCATCGGCCACTACCAACTGGAGGCGAATCCGCAGGCGAAGGTCTTTTACGTGTCCACCGAGCGCTTTACCAACGATTTAATCGATGCCATCCGGCGAGACAGCATGCA
>NZ_JANSJB010000064.1:14424-16039 GCF_047462355.1 Synechococcus sp. H55.9
CAGGCGAAGGTCTTTTACGTGTCCACCGAGCGCTTTACCAACGATTTAATCGATGCCATCCGGCGAGACAGCATGCAGTCTTTCCGGGAGCACTATCGAGATGTGGATATTTTATTGGTGGACGACATTCAATTTATCGAAGGCAAAGAGTACACCCAAGAGGAGTTTTTCCACACCTTTAATACGCTGCACGAATCGGGTAAACAGATCGTGCTGGCTGCTGACCGATCCCCTCACCTGATCCCTCGTCTGCAGGAGCGGCTCTGTTCTCGGTTTTCGATGGGCTTGATTGCAGAAATTCAATCGCCGGATATCGAGACCCGCATGGCCATCCTTAAGAAAAAAGCCGAGTACGAGGGGATGAATCTACCACCTGAGGTGATCGAATACATTGCCACCACCTACACCAGCAACATTCGCGAGCTGGAAGGCGCCCTCATCCGCGCCGTCGCCTACGTCTCCATTTCTGGCCTGCCGATGAGCGTGGAGACCATTCAACCCATCCTCAATCCACCCAGCGAGCCGAAAGAGATCACCGCCGATATGATTATCGAAGTCATCTGTGAAGAATTCGGTGTTGACCGGGAGAGCTTATTGGGATCCTCCCGCAAGCGCGACATCAGCCAAGCGCGGCAAATTGCTATGTTCCTGATGCGCCACTACACCCATCTCAGCTTGCCCAAAATTGGCGATTATTTTGGCGGGAAAGACCACACCACCGTTCTCTATAGCTGTGAAAAAGTTCGCCAGTTGCAGCGAGAGAATCTACAATTTGAGCGGCAACTGCAAAAGTTGGCCGAGCGCCTGCGGGTTGTTGCCCACAGCCGAAAGAGCTAGGTTTTCCGTTGTCATTGAGCCGCCCCCGGTTCTCCGCTGTCCCGTTTTCTGTGGAGGATCCCTCTCGAAGCAGCTAGAGTTAAAAACGGGATAGGCGAGGGTTGCAGTTGGTGGAGCGATCTGGCAAAGGGCTTTGCTTGGGTCTGTTGCTCCTCGGGGCCGAGCTGACGCCAGGGTGGCCAGTTTGGGCCAATTCGACGCAAGCAAGTCTTCCAGATCCTGTGCCGGCCCCGCTCTCGGCCGCTTTGGATTTGGGGCTGGAGGGCCAAGTTCTGGAAAATAGCCCGGTGCTGCGCCGCTGGCTGCAAAATCCACCCAATCTCCTGGAAGAAATCCGCAATACCCCCGTCCTGCCCACCCGCCTGCAGGCCGGTTTCGAGTCCTCCTCTCACTGGCGAATCAGCCTGCAGGACTTGCGCCTGGCCGATCGCCTCACCCTCAGCGGCGACTATCGACAATCTTCCGAACATCCAGAAGTGCGCCAGTACGGGTCGGAGATGCGCTACTTTCTGGCCCCCATGGGATCCCGCTTGAACCTGGCCCCCCAACTGGGCTATCGAGCCTTGGAACAGAAAAACCGCAGCCTCAGCGGCGTTAGCTATGGGGCTTTTGCCGTTTTGGCCCTGGCGCCCGGAGCGGCAGACTTGACCGGCAGCTACAGTTGGGTTGCCCCTCAGGAAGAAGGACAAGCCACCCTGGCGGAGATCACCGCTGCCTACGCCATCAGCCCTTCCTTTCGCCTTTCTGCTCGCTATAGCTTGCGCAACTCGACCTTGGC
>NZ_JANSJB010000065.1:0-1429 GCF_047462355.1 Synechococcus sp. H55.9
TGAAAGCCTTGTGGGGCAAGGCATCGAGCGGGTCAACGAAAGAATCGGCCTTTGCGGGATTTGGCGAGGCGCTCGCAGAGCTGCTGATACCGTTTTTGTGTGCTTTCGAGAACATCAAGTACTTAGGTAGGGGGAAAGTTGCCTGAGCTACACGATGACCGAGCCAGGGGGTGCAGTTAAAGGGGGTTCACCCCAGATTTCCACTTGGTCGAGGGCGTGGCTGGTGAGGGGATAGAAGCGGACGCTGTCTTCGTTGGGCTTGATCCTTTTCCGGAGCCGTAGCTTGAGCTCCTCGAACTTGTCCTTGTTGAGGACGCACTCGAAGACACTGTACTGCACCCGCTTGCCGTAGCCTTCTAGCAAGTCGGCAATTTTCTTGCGGCGCTTGTCACAGGGGGTATCGTAGGTAACAACATAAAGAAACATCAGCGAATCCGGTAAGGCTGATACAAGTCTTGAGGATTATAGACGGACTGCTTAAACTTCTTAACCTGCTGTGTTAGCAAATCCCAGCGGGGCTGATCCCCAGCAGGAGTTGTAATGGATCCCTCCATTCTCTGGAGAAAAGCTTTGAGGTATTTCTTTCTGCCAGCATCGTTGAGAAAACAGCCCCCATCTCGATACTCGAAGTCTTCTTGGATATCCATAACACTGCTGTTGACAAGCCACAGTACCAGGGAGTCCACAATAGGCGCTCGGAACTCTTCCAGCAAATCGGAAACCAGAGCAGCGTGGCGTTCACTGCTGGCATGTAGGCAACCTTGATAGGGATCCAAATCTTGCAGCTCAATCAAGGTTAATAGGTGGTTCCAGAGCACCATATAGCCAAAGCTAAGCATGGCATTGACTGGATTGGTGGGTGGTTGTCGGGTGCGCTTGAGCAAAACAAATCCTTTTTGTTGTAAGCAATTGCCCAATTCTGGGAAATACAGGGCTGCGCCGATCCCTTCAATGCCGCGCAATTGATCTAGAGACTTAGCCTGCAGAACTTGCTCGGCCAGATGTTCCAGGCTGCGCAGGGTTAGATCCCCAGTTTCGCTGGGGCGCTGCCTAAGTTGCCGCATCAACAACACGCGGCCATTGAGGAGCTTAGCTCGCACTATCTGGGCTGCTGTTTGCAATCGCCATGCTTCAGGGAGTGCTTGTTGCCAATGGGCCAAGCGGCGGTAGCCCCTTTCAATGGGAATGAGGCGACCGTAGCAATAGCCGAGTCGGGAGAGGTAGGCAATGGGGATATTGCGCTTCAAGCACTCTCTTACAACATCGGTAGTCACCTGCGAGCGGCCGAAGATTAAAATTTGCTCTAGCAAGGGCAGAGGCACCTCCTGCAAGAGCAAATCGCCCAAATGAACCAGCACAAACTCTTGCCTGAGGCTTAGCCTGCACCCTTGCTGGGAAACATACAAGGTTCGCATTATCGATCATCTCG
>NZ_JANSJB010000065.1:1529-2965 GCF_047462355.1 Synechococcus sp. H55.9
CTCGCGGTTTTGGCGGGAGTAGCAGGGTCTTCTGGCCCCTTGGCCCACACCTCCCAGATGGAACATCATCCAGGTGAGGTTGGCAAAGAGCTTTTTCGCCGCCTCTTGATCTTCCTGCGAAGCATAATTTTGGCACTCGCCCGAAAGACTCAAGACGAGGATCCCTTCTTGTCGTCCGGCAGGTTTATTTCTTCCTTGCTGATTGGGCTCCGGCTCCGGCTGAGAGACTTTGCCATCTAGGAGATCTACATGGATCCAGCCGTGTTTTTGCTTAGGGGTGATGGCGCCAAAAAGTTGCCCTTCCCACTCCTGCACCTGATCGACCGGCAAAACTCCCAGGGCAAAGGTGCGGAACCAATAGCGCAGCATATTCTTAAAGGCCACAGGCCGCACTTCGGCGATGGATCGGTTGTCGTAGCGATTCTTGTCGGGTCTCCAGTTGACTACCTGGCGCCCGTGAATGAGTTGGCCTTCTAACTCAAAGGGCAGGCGCAAGAATTCTCCTTGGCTCTTGTCCGGCGATTTCCCTGAGGGGATTAGCCGACCGTAGCCGGTATTCACCTGGGATCCCACCCCTTGCTCCAAACCCCGGAGGAGCCATTGCTTAACTTGATCCAGCATCTCATCGGTGCAGCCGCTGCCTTTGCGTAGGCCAATCAAAAAAGTGGCTTGCTTGAGAGAGAAGAACAAGTTGGGGTTGGTCGAGTATTCAAGATTTTTTCCATTCCATTTCCAGACGTTATTAGCAATATCTACAGCCAGCCCCCCCGTTTTGGAGTTATCGGGATCCTCCCGCCTTTGGGGGCGAGTGGGTACCGGATAGGCATCCAAAAAGACAACCTTGCCGGCGCTATCTTTTTCCTCAGCTTGTAGGTGGCCAAACCAAGGAGCTACAGCTTGGTCTGCTTGATCCCAAGATAGGTTGCGCTCCTGCATCAGCTCCCGAATGGCCTGGGAGCGGGCTACACCGCGCAGGGTGGAGCCAGGAATGTAAGGGATCCCTAAGTGATCGAAAGCGGGGAGCAACATGCTCTCTGGGCCCTTGGCCCCACCGACTCGAATTCGCCAGGGACAGGTAACCTGAAGGGTGTCGCTGGCAAGGCGTTGGGTGCGCTCGTTCAAAACTTTCAAGCGGGCTCCAAGGTTAATCGTTGTTTCCACTTGGTGCGCCAGCTCCGCTTTGGTGCCGTCTTTAGTAGCAGCATCAACCGGCGCTCGCATCCAGCGCAGATATTCAATAAAACCGGCGGTGGGATCCGGCCTGGGCGTGGGATCCAAGGGGTGACCCAGCCAAGGCGAGGGCGGAGGATTGTTGCCCCCTCCACCGCGCGGCTGGTTTCCCCCTCCATTGCCTCCTCTAGGAGAATTGGGGCCTCGATTTTCCTGAGGCGGCCGGCGGCTGGGATCCCCTGGCCTGGGGGGACGAGCAAGCGGCT
>NZ_JANSJB010000065.1:3065-9187 GCF_047462355.1 Synechococcus sp. H55.9
AGGAGAATTGGGGCCTCGATTTTCCTGAGGCGGCCGGCGGCTGGGATCCCCTGGCCTGGGGGGACGAGCAAGCGGCTGACGAGTAGGGCGATGACCGGTCATGGGATCTTCTCCAAAAGCGGGAAACAGGGTTAGGAATTGCCAAGGGTTTGGCGAAATTCACGCAACATGGTGCTGGTACCAATTTCTAGGGCGCGTCGAATGAGTTGAGGTACAAGATTGGGGATGTCGAAGTCTGGAAAAAGCCGGCTGCGGCTTGATTCTACGTAGTCTTCTCCCTGCAGGATAAAGATCCGCAAACTTCGCTCACCCAAGATCCAAACTTCCGGCACGCCGATGGCTCTATAGGCCTCAATAAAAGTTCGGGAAGTAACGTCGGACTCGATGGCCAGATCAGGTGGGGGCAACTGATCGACATCGATCCTGCCCTCGCAACCTCGCACCAACTCCAGGTGATTGACATAGAAGCAGGTGTCGGGCTCCACTCCAGCCCTGCCTGACTTTTTAAGGGTTGTTGAGCCAAAGTCTTCCCAATCCCTACCCTGAGAATCGAGAATGGCTGAGACAATATACCCGGCAATGCGATGAAGGCGCTCGTGTTTGGATAAGGGAGACATGATCTCAAAAGTGCCATCGTAGTAGGCAATGCGAGTGTGGCGATCTTCGCCCAGCTCCTCCAGAATGCTCTCGCAGTCTTGCCAGGTAAGAGAATGAATAACCACTCGGCTGCCTTCTTGCAGGGAAATCGCTTGCAGGGGGATCGCGACGCCCATTACTCCCCTCCTTTAATGTCGTGGTAGATGGCCATGGCCCAAAAGCCAAACTCCTGAGCCAAAGCCAGCCCTAACCCTGTTAAACCTAGATACTCTTCGACTCCCAGTCCCATAAGACGATCCAGACCATTGGAGTTAGCAATTCCCTTCTGACCAGAAATCTCTTCCAGGCAATTAAAGAACTCCTTGACCACTTGCTTTTTGCCGTCTTGGCCGAGGGCATCTTCTTCTGCCTTAAGGCGCAGCATGCCCCAGGTGGAGAGGTAGGTGTAGAGTTCCACAGCCTGGTTTTTCTGCTCCTTAAGCTTTTCTTGGTCTCTGGTTTGAGCCCTTAACTGGCGAAGGGATTCGTAAACAGGCTTGGCCAACGTGCGGGGATCAAAAGTTTCCATAAAACCTCCTCAACTAGTTCCAAGACAACTCGACAAAGCCCCGACCTAGGCTCTCCTGACCGCCAATTTGCAGAAGCTGGTTATCCTGCAGAAGCTTCCGGAATTGCTCTACTGCTTTTTGGGAACTGCCATTGGCTTGGGCTGTTACCCCCCAGGTAAAGTACATCAAGCTATCGGGGGGAATGGCCTCTTCGTAGCGAAAGCCGCCTTCTACAACTTTGTGCTCGCTGAGCTTAACTTTTACCTGCCGCCACAGGCTCATTTGAATAAGGGTGGCACAGTGCTGATCCGGCAAGACGATGACGCGGGTGATGCTGGAAGACTTGACAAAGTCTTGCCAGTTGGCCCACTTTTTCAGGCCATTTTTCAGGATGGCATCCTTGAGGTAGATGGCCCGGTTTGTCTCTAAGTTGGTGCTATAGGGATCCGGCACCTGCAACTGCTGGCCACTTAGCCGCAGCCAGCGCTTGAGCAAGAGGGGGCAGCTCATCCAGACTACCCCGTGGCTGAGGGAAGCCACCGGCACCCACAACAGGGATCCATCCCCAATCCAAATGGAGCCTTGGGTAAGCTGATCCCCCTCCCCAATTTCGTTGCCAAAGAGCTCAAACTTTAACTCTTTCTCAGCCATACTGGCCCGCAATTTGCCGCGGATGGTGCTGGAAGGAATGTAGGGCAAGTTGGTGTGGGCTTCGCGGGCAATGCCCAAGAGGTTGCCTTCTTGGGTGGTGCCGCCGGTGTGCAGGGGGGTTAACAGGGTGAGATAGACCAGGTGAAAAGTCATCGAAAAAACACTCCTTATCGACAAAGAACAGGGCTGCAAAAGCATCAGTTAACCCAAGGCAGCCAGAGCAACTCGCTGTAGCCCAACAGCCGCCAGCGGTGGAAGACGTTGAGCCGGCCATCTTCCAGCTCCGGCTCGTCCTGCCCAAGGGGAGCCGGCTGCTCCAGGTAGTAGACGCTGCCGGGCGGGGCGGCAAACACTTGCGGAGCCGGTAAGCTGGTCTTGCGCGGCTCTGTTAGGGAATCCACCTGCAGGCGGCCGCTGATGGGAACCGGCTTGCCGGTGGCCACGCTTACCAGAGGGCCGGTGAGGGAGTGGGCAGGGTGGGGGGTGGCCAAGCGCCATTCCCAGGGCCAGGCGCGGCAGAGGGAGCGCCCATCCACCTTCTTGATGAACACTCCAGGCGTAACCAGGTAGGCCAAGGCCCGCCGGGTTTGCCGGAAGGTCTCTTGGGAGAGCTCCTGCAGCGCTTGCCACTGCTTGCCCAGCTTTGGGCAAGGGCCCAGGAGAGCGCCGTGGCCTTCTCCCCCCAGCCGCACCACCTCTTCTTGCTCCAGGGGCAAGGGATCCCAGGTTTCGCGCTCGGGATCCCAGCACTCGATGGAGAAAGCCAGGCTCCAGCCGGGCTGCAGGCGGATGCAGGTTTCCACAAAGTAGCCATCGGCTTCTCGCACCTGACGTTTGCCTGCCTGCAGGGTGTTGTGGGGCCGCACCTCTGCCACCCAGGGGGGCGGAACAGCTTGAGCCAGATCCCAGCCCTTGCCCTGCAGCGCTTTTTGCACCGCCTGAAAGGGCAGGTAGCCGGCGGCCTTTTGCTTGGGGCTTGGCCGTTCCTCCTCCGGAGCTGCTGCTACCAAAGGGGCCGGCCGAGTGGGATCCCAACGGTAGCCGCTGTAGGAATGCTCCTCTTCCAGCCAGGGGATGGGCACCAGCGGGGATCCCTGGTCAAGGTGCAGGGGGCTGGGGAAGTAAAGCTGCTCATCCCAGCAGAGGAAGGGGCCGCGCAGGCGCAGGGTTGTCGGCTGGCCCAGGTGGGCCAGGATGGCTCCGGCCAGGGTGTGGCCGCTGGGCGGAAAGCCGCTGGTGGCCCAGGCCCGCTCCCCCGGCGCAAAGGGCCTGGCATCGCGAAACATCCACACATCCAAAGGCGATAGCGTGAACCAACTCATCGACCGTTCCTCCCCAATTTCACGGTGCGGTTGCGCAGCACAAAGGCCGCTAGCTTAAACCAGTTTTTGATGGCCAGATCCCAGGCTGCCGGCTGGGCGGGCAGGCTGTGCTGCCAAAAGTGCCGGATAAACTCGATTAGCTTGGCTTGGAAGCGATCCCTCTGCTCGCTTTCGCCGCCAAAGAGATCCCGGCGGCTACAGAACAAGCGGGCCCAATCGGGCACAGCTTCCACGCTGGGGGCGGGGTGCTGCTCCCAGAGCTGGGCAGCCTGCTCAAACAGCGAGCTTTGATCCTGCTGTTGGCCCAGCAACTTCCAGTCAAAATCCAGCAGGTCTTTCCACTTGTCGAAGGTGTCGAACTTGCTGGTGCCCACCAGTTGGTTGCCGTTGGCAAACAGTACCCGCACCTGCACGCTGTCCTTGGGGCTGCCATGGGCATAGGCCTGCCCTTTGGCGCCTTTTTCCGCCTCCCAGAGATTTTCCAGGGCAATGGCCAAGGGCACCGAGTGGTGGGCAATCACCACGCCAAAGCTAATACTGGCCAGGGATCCCAGGGTAAAAAGAGGGCGGCGGCTGAGGCCAGGCGGCAACTGCGCCTTTTGCCACTGCCAGTAGTCCCCTTCGTTGGCGAACTCCCGCCAGTCGTCTTCGCCGCCGCGGAAACACTGGCGGATGTCCCAGAGCCAGCCATCCCACTCCCAGAGGTTGGTATAGGCCAAAACGTCGTCTCCCCCGGCGTAGATGAGCCTGCCGGCGTAGCGCTGCTCGGTGAGGTAGGGCACCAACTGGCCGGAAAAATCCAACAGGGCGCGGCTGAGGGCACTGTGGGTGGCCGGGCCCATGCGCTTGCGGCTGTTTTTGACAAATTCGCCGAAGGCGTCCTTGACCTGGTCGAGCTCCTCGGAGTTGATGACCTGGCCAATGGTGTCCTTCTGTTTATCGGCTAGGCGCTGCAGCGGCTGGGGCAGGTAGTCGTAGTAGGGTCGCATCTTCTCCCCCCTCAGCCACTGGCCCATGTCGTCGCCGTCGCCGGCGGCCAGCACGTACCAACTGGCGGGGTTGATGCTGGGGTAGTAGCGGCTGAGGGTGGCTTCTATCTCCTGGCGGCAGCGCTTCTGGGTTGCTGCGTCTGCTTCCAGGTCTTCCACCAGCCAGCCGGCGTTGAGCAGCCGCGGGTGGTAGCGTAGGTTCTGCTGGTCGGCCCACGGGATCCCCCACTTGCCGCGCATCTCCCGCACCACTTCCCGAATGCCGGGGTGGATGGCCTCAACGGCCCGGCAGGCTTGCTCCAAGTGCTCCTGCTCCCGTCGCCCGTGGGTTTTCAGGTAGCCGGCCACACCGGCGGTGAGATCGGGGTAGGAAGCGGCAATCTTGTCTTCATCGAGGTTGGGAAAGAGCTCCGGCAACACCTTGTCCAGGGCCCGCTTGACGGTTTCGGTGGCGTTGAGCTGCTCGCGGCCATCGAAAAGCCCCGCCTGCCGCTGCCAAAGCCGCCGGCTCTCCCCTTCGCCAATCCAGCGATCCCTGGGGGAAGGGTGAACCACCGGCCCCAGGCCGGAGACGGTGCTGCGCGGTCCAAAGGCCACCGGCAGTTGCCAATCGCGGGCCTGTTTGCAGGCAGCCTGCAGCCGGCGCGTCGCCTCCACCGCCGCTGCCCACCAGGAGCCGACGTTCAGCCCCGGCTTGTACTGGCGGCGCTGCTGCTTTTGGGGATCCCAGAAGCTGATCCGCAGGAACTTCAGCTCCGCGTCGGCAAAAAGCTGCCGCTCTCCTGTTAGGTGGTAGGTGCGGTTTTGGGCGCTGACCCAGGGATCCCGTTCGACCGGCTCCTGGGACTTGAGGATGGCGGTGTCTTTGAGCCTTTGCTGGGGGGATCCCAGGGGTGCTGCTGCCCAGTAGAGCTGCCACTGGTGCTCCAGCCATCCCTCCCAGGTGGGATCCTCCGGGCGCAACTGCACCAGCCAGCGGCGCTCCAGTTGCAGGTGCTCCAGCGCTCTTTCGGCCAGGTGGCGCCATTCTTCTTTGAGGGTCTGCTGGGCCAACTGCATGGCCGCCTCCACCCGCTCTTCCGGCAACAGCAAGAGGATCACGTTGGGGAAGCCGGCGGTGAGCAGGGCGTGGGCAGAAGGTTGAGGGATCCACTCGGCAAATTTGGGGTACTTCTCCAGCAGCCAGGCATCGATCAACGGCTGGCCGTAGAGGCTGGGGTAGAGCAGGCAGTCGGGGCCGTATTTCTCCGCTAGGCGCCAGCAAAGCCGTGCCGAGAGGTAGTGCAACAGCCAGGATCCGGCCCAGAAATCCCGCATCTTGCGGCTGGCTTTAATCAGCTCCTGGATGGGGTTGAAGGTGAAGCTGGCCAAAAAGGGCCGCGTGAACTTGGGCTCGTCGTAGCCGGCCAAACAGCCCGCCAGGGCCGCCACGACACTGGTGTGGCTCCACAGGGATCCATCCGGCAGCCGCGTTTCCGCCGGCAAAAGCAGGAGGTTCTCATCGCCCAACTTGCGAACCAACGCCTGGGGAAAACAGCGCCAGAACCACCAGAACACCTTCTGGATATCCTCCTCTTCTTGCCGGATCCAATCGGGAATCACCTTTTTCTCTAGCTGCATCAGGTGCTCGGCGCGGGAGCCGGCTTGCTGCAGGGCCCGGTGTTCCTCTTCGGGCAGTTGCCAAAAGCGCTTGCGCCCCGAAAGCAGATGGCTCATCTCTAGGCCCGGCCCCAGGCTGTGGCCGCGATCGGCTACCTGGTAGTCGATGGCAACCGGCAGGTGGCCAATGGCAGCCCGATCGCTGGCGGCGGCAACCAGATCCGCATCGCCAACGCTTGCTAGGAGGGATCCCTCTGCCTTGGGCGAGATCCACCCTTGCATCGCCGCTAAGTTTGGCCACAGCCCTTCCTTAGCGCGGCCAGAGGCGTTGTGGAGGGCCTTGAGGGCAGGATCATGCAGCAAACCCCAGAGCTTCGCTTGCCAGTAGTGATGAGACATGGTGTTTTCGCAGGAGA
>NZ_JANSJB010000065.1:9287-14586 GCF_047462355.1 Synechococcus sp. H55.9
TTGGATCCCCTCACAGAGGCAAAGGGCAGAAACCACCCACTCGCGGGCCAAGAGAAGGGCTTGGGTGGTGAAGCGCTTTTCCACATACCAGCGCAGCAGTTGAAAGTGCTTTTGAACTTGAGCTCGGCGATCCTCCTTCTGGCCTGCCGGCAGCGCCAGTTGGCTGTAGCTGTCTTGAATGCTTTGCAGCAGCAGGCCAAAGGGCTTGGCAAATTGGCCCACCTCTTCTGCCAACTCCTGGGTAGAGTGCTTTTGCAACCTGGGCAGGTCATCCTCCAAAAGGCTCACCGGCCTCACCAGCTCCAGGCAACGGGAGATGTCGCGGATGGCTTGTCCAAAGCTCTGCAGCCGGGTGGGCCTGGGATCCCCTTTGCCGGGCTTTTGCTGCCGGTAAAAGTCCCGTTGAACCCTGTCCAAAAGCTGCCCCAGCTCCAGGGCTGAGCCGGTGCTGATGAACTTGTCGGTGGCCGTCAGCCAGTCCAAAAGCCGAAGGGCGGGGGTGAGATCGATAATGGGGGTTTCTGCCTGACCAGGGCGGTAGAGGCCGTAGTAGAGCCCCTGGATCTCGACATTTTTGGCCTTGCGCAAAAGGGCAGCTCCCAAGAGCACCAGCAGGGGGATGGAGCGAAAGGCGTGGGTGATATCGAAAAACAGCCGGGTGTTGGGCTCGATGCTATCAACCAGCACGTCGAAGATGGCCCAGGTCTCCGCCTCGGTTTTGCCTTCGGGAATGGCCTTGGCCACCTTCTCCACATGGGGCGGTAGATCTTCCTGCAGGCGGCTCCAGTGCTTGGCGCGGGCCTCTTCCGTCAGCAGGAGGATAATTCTGTCAATCTCAAAGAGCTGGCAGAGGGCTTTGGCAACGTAGCAGGTTTTCTCTGCCCGCCGCTCCCCAAAACAATACACCGTCTCGGTGTAATCGCCGGTGCCCAGGGTGGTCAAAAGGGTTTTAGCCATAGGGATCCTCGCGGTTGGGTCTGCAAAGCATCAAAGCACAACCGCCTGCAAGCTACCGCAACCTGGAAGCCCCCCCTTCACGAAAACAAGACGCCTTTTCCCAAGCAGTGAAGGTGGAAGGAGCCCGGAGTTAGCCTAGAAAGCAGTTGGCCTCTAGAACGATGAGGATCTGGGCATGCTCTCGACCGAACAGCTATCGATTTCTCATCAAAAACTCACTCCCGAACAGTTTCTTGCTTTGCCAGAGGAAGATATTACCTACGAGCTGGTCGATGGACAAGCTGTTCCCAAAGATGCGCCGATGTCCCCTCAGAGATTTCATGCCTCTCTGCAGAAGCGATTGCTTTTCATTCTGGATGCGTGGTGTCAGGGCAAGGGAGATGTATATACAGAGCTGGCAATTGTTTTGCAAAGGCAGGGTCAGAAGTGGCTTCCCGTTCCTGATTTGCTCTATGTTTCGTTTGAACGCTGGCCGGAGCAGCAGGTGGAAGACGGCCCTTGTCCAACAGCTCCCGAACTGGTGGTTGAGATTCTTTCACCGGGTCAGAGTTTTGGGGCTGTGGTTCAAAAAGCAGCAGATTACCTGCAGGCCGGGATCCTGCGCGTTTGGATTGTGGATCCGCAGGCCAAGAGCATCACCGTCTTCTACCCCGATGCCCCGCCAAAGACCTTTACGGGATCCCAAGCCATCCAAGATGACTTCTTGCCAGGTCTAGCAGTTATCACCCAGGATGTGTTTGCTCAAGCGCGGATCCCTTAGTGGGTGAGCTGAGTTTACAATTGAGTGCGGTTATCTTTGCAGACACTCACTCCAAGAGATTGAGGCAGATCGAGAGAGAATTGGCTTGAGCAGGAACTTGGTTATTCTCAGCAAGGAGGGCTCTCTTGTGACGGCAACTACAGAGTTGTTGACTCCAGATCAAAAACTTACTCCCGAACAATTTCTTGCCCTGCCAGAGGAAGATATTACCTACGAGCTGGTCGATGGACAAGCTGTTCTCAAATATGAACCCATGTCGCCAAAGCGCTTCCACGCTCGTCTCCAGCCCATCCTGTGGCGAATCCTTGAGGACTGGTGCTCCGCTGCTGAGTGTCCCAAGCCGGGATCCGCTCATACTGAATGGGCAATTGTCCTAACCCGACATGCGGAGCCCTGGATCCCGATCCCGGATATCACCTACATCTCCAATGAGCGATTGCCAATTGAGGCCATGGCCGATGAGCCTTGTTCCGCCATTCCCGAGCTGGTGGTTGAGATTCTTTCACCGGGTCAGAGTTTTGGGGCTGTGGTTCAAAAAGCAGCAGATTACCTGCAGGCCGGGATCCTGCGCGTTTGGATTGTGGATCCGCAGGCCAAGAGCATCACCGTCTTCTACCCCGATGCCCCGCCGCAGACATTTGCAGGATCCCAGGCCATCCAAGACGATTGCTTGCCGGGCTTGAAGGTTGTTCCCCAGGATGTGTTTGCCCAAGCGCGGATCCCTTAGTGGGTTTAGTGCAAATAGCGTGAAACAGCCTGCTAGTTTATCTCCAGGCCATTGACAAATGCTGAAGGGATCCCAAAACAAGATTTCCTGCTAGGGGCTAATCGTGAAGCGGAAGAGCTTCTCATCGGCCAGTTGGAGAACTTCCTGGCCTGCAGCCGCCAGTTGTTCCGGGGGCAAATTCCGGTATTGGGCGATAAACTCAGGCAAAACTTGAAACTCCACCCGCTTGCCGGTCTCTCGGTGGATCACCACACTGCGCATCTTGTCGAGGGAGCCAACTTCCACCAGCTTCAAGTTCAGTTTGCCCAAACTGGCTCCTGTTGCAGCGTGCAAGCCATCCACAATACACACAAACGGGATCTCCGGCGGCGACTCGTGAATAACCTCCACCAAAAAACGGTTCCTAGAAGTGTGGGGAGTTGGATCCATTAAGCCTAGCTCCGCAAGGGCGCGCATCCCCATGCGATAGCCGATCACTGCCCAAGGGCCGGCTCCGCCATGGATTTCTGTTACTCTCTGAACTGCTATCGCCGTCGAGTCACTTCCAGAAAAAGAACTCGGATGAGCTGTTGCTGGTGCTCCCAAAGCTAGCTGAAGCGCGATCAGTAGAAGAGAAAACGGCTGCGGCTTGGCAACGAAGAACAAGTTCATAGGCAGTGCAGTGGGGAGACATGAAAAGCAGAAAGATGCTAAGCCATCCTAAGCCCTGCCCCTTGAGCCTGCCTATGCAGGGGCGGGGGATCCAACAGCCTTCTGAGAACTATTCCCAGAACTGACTCACAGATGCAGTGAGCCGAGAACGATGATATTGTCGAAGGTAAGCCTCCGGGCGTTGAGCACCCTTAAATGGCCGTTGTGGTCAGAAGTGCTTTGCTGGTGGCAGCAGGCTCTAACACCCCTGACTGCCCTATCCACTGATCGCCTTAGGGCGCTGTCTATCACTTGACAAGGGATAAGAGCCCCCAGTAACCTCCTTTCTGGGATGTCTTAAATTGCGGTTGTACGCGGAGCCAGACCAATGACTGCTGAGGCTTCACCACCTGACTCAACAGACTTCCTTACCCTCGTAGTAGACTTGTGCCTGCCTGTACGAGGAGCCACGCTCCCGGCAGATCATGGATACGGCTTATTGGCGGCACTGTGTCACCGAGTGCCGATGTTGCATCGGAATCCCTGCGTCGGTATTTTGACAACAGCAGGGATCAGAGATAGACAAGGCAAAATCCTACTAACTCCACACTCCCACATTAGGATTCGACTACCTATCGAGGCAGTGGCGGAGGTGTACAAGCTAGCCGGTAAACAATTGAAGATTGGATCTCATGAGGTACAGCTAGGGATCCCTAAGATTTTTACTCTCAAACCAAGTACTTCCCTGAAAGCTCGAATCGTTACGATCAAGGGCTACACTGAGCCGGATACATTTGCCCAAGCTGCTCAGGCTCAGCTAGAGAAGCTAAAGATTTCAGGCCAGGTAACAGTACTGCAAGATAAAACCGGAAAGCCTCTGCGTAAAACCTTAAGAATCAAGGGGCATACAATCATAGGTTTCTCAACATTGGTAGAGAACTTACAAGAGGAAGATTCAATTCGTCTGCAGCAAGTAGGCCTAGGTGGCCGACGGCGCATGGGCTGCGGATTCTTTTTACCTTACAAGTAAGAAGAGATCTACAATGTTTAAGTTTTTACTGGCAAAATCTCTGGAGAAGCGGGATCCCAGCCGCCAATCCGAAGAAGAGTACGCTCAAGCAAAAGGCGCTGCTAAGCTTACAGGTCATGTTACGGCTGTATTATCAGCGGCTGAAGTTCTTTCAGAGCATCTAGGAGAGACTATTCAGCAGCAGTTGAGGTTGAAGGACGCAAGTCGTCTGAAATCTATTGTTAAGCTGGGATCTTATTTACATGATTGGGGCAAGGCAAACCAACATTTCCAAGAGATGATTTATCTCAAGTCATCAATTCTAGATGCCGAATCAAAAGCAAGACTTGAGAAGGCTTGGAGGGCTCACAATAAGCAACAACTTATTCGACATGAATTTTTAAGCGGCATACTCGCCTTACAGGTTAGCCCATTTCGGGAGTGGCTACGGAAAGCATTTACCGAAGAGGAGCTGCTCTTGGCTACTTGGGCAGCAATCGGACATCATCTCAAGGCAGGAGTGGATTTACAGGGCAAGGAATCACACAAAATTACAGAGTTGCCGGATGGCACAGGAACTGAGGTTCGTATTTACACTGACCATCGGGATTTTCAATCCATATTGAGACTGGGATCCCAGAAACTTGGACTGCCAGAAGAGATTCCAGATGTACCTTCGGCAAATTGGAAAAAAGAACAGCTAGAAGAGCATTTACATACCTTGGCAAATCAGTTCCGAGACTTTGCCAAAAGTCTAAGCTCAGATCAGCGGGCATTGGTGGCGGCGGCTAAAGCCACAGTCATCGCTGCAGATCTGGCAGGATCGATCTTGCCATCAGAGGGAGAAAACCTACAGGATTGGATCTCTAATACCCTGAGTTTGGTTCTTCAGGAAAGCGAACTAGAGCAACTAGTTACCCAGAAACTAGGGGGAAATTCTCTACGACCCTTCCAAGAGCAAATTGCTAATACCCGCTGTCGGGTAACACTGGTAAAAGCAGGCTGTGGTACGGGGAAAACCTTAGGAGCCTATGCTTGGGCAAAAAAGTGGGCAGTGGGAAAGCGGCTGTTTTTTGGCTACCCTACCACTGGAACAGCTACTCAGGGCTACCTAGACTATGCCGAGGGATCCCCAATAGAAAAAATGCTGATGCACTCGCGGGCAGACTTAGATCGAGAACTGCTGCTAACCGGAGAGGGCGAAAAAGATGAGGCA
>NZ_JANSJB010000065.1:14686-15967 GCF_047462355.1 Synechococcus sp. H55.9
GCGCTTTACTGAGATTCTTACGGACTTTTCGAGGTGCACCTGTCCTCTTGATGAGCGCTAGCTTTACCCCAGGACAGCTCCAGGCAATTAAGCGAGTGATGGATGAGTTGGGTGAACCTATAGAGGATCCCGTTGAAGGACCGCGAGAGCTAGAAGAACTGAAGCGCTATCAAATACAAGAGGTGCAAGCAGAAGGTGATCCCACCCACTCTGAGCGCATTTGGCCGGAAGTCATCAAGGCAGTTCAGGAGAGGCAAAAGGTTCTATGGGTAACTAATTCAGTGTCCAGTTGTATTGATATTTATCAAGTTGCCAAGGAAAAACTAGAAAATATAAAAGCCAAAGTTTTAATTTACCACAGTCGTTTTCGCTACAAAGATAGACTCACCAAGCATGAGCAGGTTATCAATGCTTTTAGTCGGCCAGAACCTGTTCTTGCTGTCACTACGCAAGTCTGTGAAATGTCCTTAGATTTAAGTGCAGATTTGCTTGTCTCTGCCATGGCTCCAGCAACGGCTTTGGTTCAGCGATTGGGTCGGCTAAATCGAAGAATGAAAAGCGAAAAAGAAGAACCTTGTACAGCTCTCCTCTACAGATGGGATAAAAGCTCTCCCTATACTGCAGAAGAACTAGAAAGCGGGCAAAAACTAGTTAATGAGGTTAAAGACAGAGGACTAGAGCGCGTTTCACAGCGGGATTTAGCTAGCATTCTTTCTCAGCTCAGCCAAAAAGAGCCTGTTGAAGTAAAATCGGCCTGGCTTGATCAAGATTGGTGCACTTACCCAAGCTTCCTACGCGAAAGTGGACACACAATAACGGTGCTTCTAGCAGAGGATCAGGAGTCTATTTGGGAAGCTGCTAAAGGTCGGCAGGAAAAAGCTTTGGCCAAGGGGCAAAAGCTATCGAAGATGCAAGCTTTTCTGCAAGAGGCTCAAGCCTGGGCAATTCCGATTCGGATTCCAGATCAAGAGATAGAGTGGTGGAATTGGCAGCGACGCGGATTTTATTTCGTCACAGAGCCTGGATACATCAGCTATAGTGAGGAATTTGGCACGCCATGACTGAGCTAAAGCTACACATAGGACATCCTGGGTTGACACTGCTGCATCGAGCAGGGCTGGCTGGGCTGTGGATGACTCTTAAGCAGATAGAACAAGAGATTCCACCAGAGAAGCGGCCAGGGTTCCTAACTTGGGAACTGACACCTCGACAAGTCCAACTGTTCTGGCAGGGAAATGACTTTGAGGTCATTGACTGGCTGCTTAAAGAGTCTTTTCAGCT
>NZ_JANSJB010000066.1:0-1485 GCF_047462355.1 Synechococcus sp. H55.9
GGCACATTCTACTTAGGTTGACGTTTTAGAAGAAGCCCAAGCTGTCCTGCGTAGCACTTCGCGATGGGAGTGTGGCACAATGGTGCAGCCGCAGGGTGGGTGTTGTGGGTGATCCAAGGGGGCAATCGTGGCCGGTTCTCGGAGCAGCAGCGGGTCAGAGTCCCCATTCCGTCGGGCTCGCGCCCCACGACCGAAAAAAAGTCAGCCGAGCGCTTCTGCCCAGTCCCAGTTTCGGGATTCTGGAACTGCACAAGAAAGAATGCGTCCAAGCCAGTCTGATGGCACTTCGTCTGGCGCAGAGCGGGATCGGCAAGAGATCTCGCGAGTTCAATCTTCTGGCTTGAACCCGCCCAAAAATCTCTCTATACTGCAGGGAACTTTATCATTCACCCCAACTGCTGCATCTCCCCTTCAACCTATGCGTGCTCCCTCCTCAGGCGACTCGGATCCCATCCTTCCAGAGGCTCAAGCAGGCAGGTCGGCCAAGGATTCCGTCCGAGGAGCGCGAACGGAATCGGATCCCGACCCAGAGCGCCATTTGGCCCAGCGACAGCAACTGGAGAACCGTCTGCTCAAAGCCGAAGCCGAGCTCCAAGAGCGGCGAATCCTTCAGGAGAAACTGCAGGCCGAGGTTCAGGCTCTGCGCAGTCAACTGGCTCAGGCGGAATTGCAGTCCCGCCGGCAGCAACAGCAGATAGAGCTTTTGCAACTGAAAGCCCAACCCTCTGCAGATGCTGGCCTTGAGGCAGAATGTTGCGCTTTGCGCCAGAAGGTGGCCGAACAGGAGAAGGCGCTGCAGGAGCGGGAGCGCGTCCTGCAACAGTTGCAGCAGACTTTGGCGGAGCAGAAGGTCCAGATCTCGGAGCAGGAAGCTCAGCTTGCCGCTCGACAACGTTTAAATGACCGGCAGCGGCAGGATATCGAGGCTTTACAAGAGCAGATCGAGCAGCTCCGCCTGGCCCACGCGCAGGAGCGCCGTCAATGGGAACACCGTCAGCAGGAGCTGCAAGCTTCTCTTCTGGAAGCCCAAGATGTGGCAGAAAAGCGGGTGGAAATGCTGCAACGCTTTAAGGCGGAGCTTTGTCTGGCCCGCACCCAAATTGCCGAAGCTCAGGCGGAGCTGAGCAGCCTACGGGCTCTGTACAGCGACCAACAGGCCGCCTGGCAAGAGCAACGGGAGCATCTCGAGGCCCGTTTGGCCGGCTATGCCGAGACAGAAGCGGAAGCCGAGCAGCGCTGGCGGGAACAACGGCAGGAGCTGGAAGCAGCCCTGGCCGAAGCCCAGGCTCAGCTGGCCGCTTTGCAAGCTCAGCAGGAACATCTGCATCAGGGATCCCAGGAGCAGCAACGGCTGCAACAGCAATGGCAAGCTCAGGCCGAGGCGCTGCAAGCGGCTCTCTCCCAAGCCCAGGCAGAAATTGCCCATTGGCAGCAAGAACACCGCCATCTCCAGGAACGGTACGCCCAAGCCCAGCAGCATCTCTC
>NZ_JANSJB010000066.1:1585-8094 GCF_047462355.1 Synechococcus sp. H55.9
GAGCAGCAGCAGATGCATGTGCTGAGCTTGAAGGCGGCGTTGGAGCGCAAGGGCCTGGATGTCCCGCCTCGTGCCGATACCTCCAGACCTGCTGGCGCGAGCGATCAAGCTCTGTCTCCCAAGCCCCCAATTCAGCCCCTGCCGGCTCGGGCAAGCAAGCGGGCGGTCGATCTGCCCAGGTTCTTGCCCCGTCCGTGATGCAGCCTCTTCCCCCCCGCTGGCTGGAAGTGTGGGTGGATCATCCCCATTTGGGCGGTTGCTTTACCTATCGCGTGCCAGAGGGATCCACCCCAGAGGCCGGCGACCTGCTCAGTGTGCCCTTTGGTCAACAGATCGCAGGGGGGGTGGCTTTGGGCTGGCGCTCGGAGCTGCCGGCAGGAGTGGATCCGCAATCGGTGCGGGAGATCGAGGCGGTGGTGGCCAAAGGGATCCTGCCCAAGGAATTCTGGCCCTTGCTGCAGCGGGTGGCCGACTACTACCTTACCCCTCTGGCCCAGGTGGTGCGCACGGTTCTGCCCCCTGGTTTGCTCAGCCGTTCTCAGCGGCGTATCCGCCTGGTGCGATGCCCGGAAGCGGTGGGGGGATGTTCGCCGGCTGCCCGAACCCTGCTGGAGCTGCTGCAGGCCAAAGGGGGAGAGCTGTCTTGGCGCTACATCCAACAGCAGATGCCCGGCGCCGAGCTGGCCCTGCGGGAACTGCAGCGACGGGGTTGGGTGGAGAGCTTTTGGCAGGAGCAGCAGGGGGGTAGGATGAAAACCCAACTGGCTGCCAGTCTGGCCGACGACTCCTCGGAGGGGCTGAGCTTGCCCCAGCAGAAGGCGCTGCAGATCCTCAAGCAAAAAGGGGGGGAGCTGCTGCTCACCGAGTGGGAGCGCTTGGCAGGAGTGAGCCGAGCGGTGTTGCAGGGGCTGGCCCGCAAAGGCCGTGTCCACCTCTACGAGCGACCGCTGCTGCGGCTGGCAGATGCCCACTTGCCGGGGTGGCGGGATCTGCCCAAGCCCCTGACGGCAGCCCAGGCCGAGGCGGTGGAGGCGATCCGACAAGCCTTGGGTCGGCCCCGGCGGTTTCTCCTGCACGGGGTCACCGGTTCTGGCAAGACGGAAGTGTACCTGCAGGTGATCGCCCAGGTGCTGCAACAAGGGCGGTCGGCGCTGGTGCTGGTGCCGGAGATCGGCCTTACCCCACAACTGATGGATCGCTTGCGGGCGCGGCTGGGATCCCAGGTGTGGGCCTACCACAGCGGCCTCTCGGAGGGGGAGCGCTACGACACCTGGCGACAGATGTTGACCGCCACTCCCCAAGTGGTGATTGGCGCCCGCTCGGCGGTGTTTGCCCCCTTAGCCAACCTCGGCCTCATCGTTTTGGACGAGGAGCACGACGACAGCTTCAAGCAGGATCAGCCCCAGCCCTGCTACCACGCCCGTCAGGTGGCCGAGTGGCGGGCCGAGCTGGCCAACTGTCCCTTGGTCTTGGGCAGTGCCACACCGGCGGTGGAAACCTACGCCGCCCATCTCCAGGATCCGCAGCGGTGGATCCGGCTGACCCTACCGCAGCGCATTCCCCAAGCTGGGATCCCGACCACCCTGCCCCAACTGGAGCTGGTGGATATGCGCCAGGAGCTCCAGGCCGGCAACCGCAGCATCCTCAGCCGCCGTCTGCACCAGGCCCTGCAGCAGACGCTGGAGCGGGGGGAACAGGCCATCCTCTTCGTTCCCCGCCGCGGCTACAGCACCTTTGTCCTCTGCCGCGGCTGCGGCTTTGTCCTCACCTGCGCCCATTGCGACGTCTCCCTCACCTTTCACCTGGAGGGCCGGCAAGAGCTGCGCTGCCACTACTGCGGCGCCCGCCAGCCCCATCCGCAGCGCTGCCCCGCCTGTGGATCCGCCTACCTGAAGCACTTCGGCACCGGCACGCAAAAAGTAGTGGAAGTGCTGCACCAGCATTGGCCACAGCTAGAGATTCTGCGCTACGACAGCGACGCCACCCGCCGCAAGGGATCCCACCGGGAGCTGCTGGAGCAGTTTCGCAGCGGCAAGGCCCAGGTGCTGGTGGGCACCCAGATGCTCACCAAAGGGCTGGACATTCCCCAGGTGACGCTGGTGGGGGTGATGGCTGCCGACGGCCTGTTGCA
The DNA here is from genome assembly GCF_047462355.1 of Synechococcus sp. H55.9. Lineage (NCBI taxonomy): Bacteria > Bacillati > Cyanobacteriota > Cyanophyceae > Synechococcales > Synechococcaceae > Synechococcus > Synechococcus sp. H55.9. The sequence goes on from NZ_JANSJB010000066.1 coordinate 3,717, forward strand.
CCAGCCCGACTACCGCGCCGGCGAGCGCACCTTTCAACTGCTCACCCAAGTGGCGGGCCGCTCAGGCCGGGGATCCCTGCCGGGGCAGGCGATCATCCAGACCTATCTGCCGGAGCACCCGATTTTGCGGGCCGTGCTGGCCCACGACTACGAGGGGTTTTTGCGGGCCGAGCTACAGCAACGGCAAGAGGGGGGCTATCCTCCCTATCGAGCCTTGATCTTGATCCGCTTGAGCAGCACTCGCCTGGAGGCTCTGGAGCGCTACTGCCATCAGGTGGCCGAACGTCTGCAGGGGATCCCGGCAGAGGTGCTAGGGCCGGGGCCGGCCCAGGTGGAGCGGGTTGCCGGACGCTACCGCTGGCAGATCCTGTTAAAGCAGCTTCCCGATCAAGCTTGGGATCGCTCCCAGCTCGCTGCACAGATTCACACCGCGATTGGCCATCCCCCCCAAGGGATCCGCGTCAGCTTGGATGTGGATCCCCTGCGGATTCTCTAGGGGCGGCCAGCAGAAGCAGAAAGCCCGTCGATCCGCAGAGATCTTGAGGTAGTCTGGTTTCGGGGCCACCCGTATCCAACTCAACTCTGGCAAAGCATGGCGGAGAACCGAACCGGCGCGTTTATTGGTGGGCTGTTGCTGGGAACGGCAGTGGGCACGGCTATTGGCCTGCTCTTAGCTCCCCGCAGCGGACGGGAGACGCGGCGACTCTTGAAAAAATCGGCAGAGGCGCTGCCGGAGGTGGCAGAAGACGTGACCAGCAGCCTGCAATACCAATCGGAAAAGCTGCTTGACTCTGCTCAAAAAAGTCTGGACGAAGCACTGCTACGACTGCAGCAGGCGGTGGCGGTGGGCAAAGAGGCCATGCTGCAAAAACGACAAGAACTGAGCCAAGCCCAAAACCGCAGCGCCTGGGCCAGGGAAGAAGCAAACTTAGAAGCCCAAGATCGACAGGAAGAAGCGCGATGACCGAGCCGGTATTTTGGTTGGGCCTCTCGGTAGGTCTGGTGGCAGTGGGCATTTTGGCGGTGATCCTGACCCTGCTGCCTGCCGTCATTCAATTGGGTCGAGCCGCCCAGAGCGTGGAACGCTTTTTCGACACGCTGCTGCGGGAATTGCCCCCTACGCTGGAGGCTTTGCGTCTGACCAGCTTGGAAGTGAGCGAGATCGCCGACAGCCTCGACGAAGGGGTCAAGGGGGCCGGACAGGTGGTGAAGCAGGTGAACCGCTCCCTGGAAGGGGCCCGCAACCAAGCCCGCGGCGCTCAGGTCAATGTCCGCAGCCTTTGGGCAGGGGTACGGGCGGCCTGGCAGGCGCTGTCCAGCGAGACTCCCCCCACCGCCATGCGTAACCCTCAGTTGCGCTCAGGCCAAGCTGGTCGGCCTTTTTCTGCTGCTGCGCCAAGCATTCCCTTGGGAGATATGCGCTCTTTTGCCAGCAAGGCAACGCCAGAGGGATCCCCCCCCAATGCGCAGCCTTCCCGACCCGATGCCACCAACCCGTGAGAGCTATCTGAGAATCCTCTGGAAGACGGGCACAGGAGGTTGGGGCTCTTGCCCGGCGGGAAGCCGGCCCCAACTGGCGTCTGGATCCCAGCGCAATTGGGTAACATCCTGCAAAGGAAACCCCATCTGCTGCAGGATCTTGAGGCTGAGGCTAGGAATAATGGGCGAAAGGGCTACCGCCACCCAGCGCACGCTTTCCAAAACGGCGTAGAGGATCTGGGCCACCTGTTCGCTTTGCCCCTGCTTGTGCAGCGTCCAGGGAGCCTGCTCGTCAAGGTATTTGTTGCTGGCTTGGGCCAAGCTAAGGGCTTTGCGGGCAGCGGAGCTGGGATCCAGCCGCTCGTAGGCATCGGCCACCGCCGGGGCTAGGCGCTCGACCAGGGTTTTGAGGGGGTGATCCGCTGCGATCTGCACCGGGGGAATGCGGTAGTCGGGCTGGTATTTTTTGAGCATATTGAGGGTGCGGTTGAGCAGATTCCCCAGGTCGTTGGCGAGGTCAGCATTGAGAACCTCGATGAAGCGGCCCTCGCTAAAGTCGCCATCCTTGCCCAGCTCAATTTCGGTCAAGAAATAGTAGCGCACGGCATCGGCGCCGTAGCGTTGCACCAGCTCAAAGGGATCCAGCGTGTTCCCCAGGCTTTTGCCCATCTTGAGGCCATCTTTGGTGAGAAAGCCGTGGCCAAAGATTTGTTTAGGCAGCGGCAGCCCTGCCGACATGAGCATGGCCGGCCAGTAGATGGCATGAAAACGGACGATGTCCTTACCCACTAGATGCACATCGGCAGGCCAGTAGCGGCGCAGGGCGTTCTCCAGGGTGGGCTCGTCGTGAGGATCCAAGGCGGCGCTGAGGTAGTTAATGAGGGCATCAAACCAAACGTAAAGGGTTTGGCTGGGATCCGCCGGGAAGGGGATCCCCCAGGAGACGCTGGGGCGAGAGATGGAAAAGTCCCGCAGGCCCTGCTTGACAAAGTTCATGACCTCGTTGCGGCGGCTTTCCGGTTGAATGAACTCCGGGTGCTCCGCATAGAGGGCTTCCAGTTTTTCCTGGTAGCGAGAGAGGCGAAAAAAGTAGTTTTCTTCGTCTTTCCACTCCACTTTCTTGTTGGGGTGAAGGGGGCAAAACCCACCTTCTAGGAGCTCTGACTCGTCCTTGAACTCCTCGCAGGCAACGCAGTACCAGCCCTGCTGCCGGCCAACAAAGATATCCCCCTGCTCCCAAACCCGCTGAAAAAACTCCCGCACAATGGCCTTGTGGCGAGGGTCAGTGGTGCGGATAAAGCGGTCGTAGCGGATATCCAGCAACCGCCAAAGCTCTACAAACTGGGCGGCAATCTCGTCACAGTGCTGCTGCGGCGGAAGGCCGCGCTCTTCAGCGGTGCGCTGGATCTTCTGGCCGTGCTCGTCAGTTCCCGTTACCATCAGCACATCCTTGCCCCGCAGGCGGTGGTAACGGGCGATGGCATCCGCTGCCATGGTGGTGTAGGCGCTGCCGATGTGGGGGGCAGCGTTGACGTAGTAGATGGGTGTGGTGATGACGAAGGTGGAATCCGGCATGAGCAGTTGCAGCGCTTTCCCCCATGATAAAAGTTGCCGGAAAGTCCGGCAGGCCGAGTTACGGGGCAGGGATGAAGCTGGCATTCAACCTAAAGGGATGGGGCTGCGGTGCCCTGGGGGCCGGGATCTTGGGCGCCGGGGCGGCTCTGGCCCAGCCTCTGCCGGAAACCCGCATCCCTTGCGAGATCCTCATCGCTGGGGGCGGGCTGGGGGGGGTGGCGGCGGCCTACGATGCCCTGCGCTTGGGGCGACAGGTGTGCATGACCGAAATGACCGACTGGATTGGCGGCCAGGTGAGCGCCCAGGGGGTCTCGGCTTTGGATGAGCGGCCCCTGCAGCGGGAAAACGAGATCTTTCCCCAGGGCTATAGAGAGTTTCGCCGCCGGGTGCGGGAAAAGTACGGCGGTGATCCCAACCCCGGCAAGTGCTGGGTGAGCGTGCTCTGCTTCTCACCCCAGGTGGGCCACCAGGTCATCCGAGAGATGTTGGATCCCTACCTGCAGTCGGGGCAGTTGCGGCTGTTTACCGAGACGGTGGTCAAGGACGTGGAGATTGAGAATTACCAAGTCCGCAGTGTGCAGGCCATCCGCAATATTCCCAAACACGCCGGCGTCCAGCCGGAGAATCGGGGGGATCTCTCCACCTACTTGCTGGATTTTTACCGCCTAGAGCCCACCGCAGACTGGGACAAAGAGATCCTGCGCTTTGAGCCGCCGCCGCAGCGGCAGGGCAAAACCCTACCTTGGGTAGTAATCGATGCTACCGAAACCGGCGAACTGTTGCCCCTGGTGCGGGTGCCCTACCGCCTTGGCACGGATGGGGAAAGCCGCTGGGAGCCCAGCTCCAAGCCCTACAGGGATCCCTACTGCACCCAGGGGTTTACCTACACCTTTGTTGTCGAGCGCTCCGCTGTGCCCCAGGTGCCCATCAAGCCGGAGTTCTACAACGACCCGCTGCACGGCCCCTACTACAGCTTTGAACAGCCGCGCTTTAACTTTGCTCTGGTCTTCACCTACCGCCGCATCCGGGGACAGGTATTTGGCTTTGGGGAAGAGGCCATCCGGGTGGGGGATCAATCCCTGCAGAACTGGACCTGGGGCAACGACTGGCGCATCACCGGGCCAGACAAGAACCTCATCCTCACCCACGAGCAACTGCAAGCCCATCTGGATCCCGGCGGCTGGATGGGGGGCTTGCGGGTAGAGGCGCTGCGGCGGGCCGAGCAACATGCTAAAGGCTTCTTCTACTGGCTGGTGGCGGGGCGGACGGATTTTCTCCTGCAGCAGGCGGATCCTGACTTTCAAAAGGACTTTTACCTGCGCTA
>NZ_JANSJB010000066.1:8194-11922 GCF_047462355.1 Synechococcus sp. H55.9
GAGTCGGATATCACCACGCGGGAATCGCAGCTCAATCGCGGGCGTCCCTTCATCTTCTACGATTCGGTGGGGGTGGGGCAGTACCCTATTGATTTTCACGAGTGCCTGCTGCCGGATTTTTCGCTGCCCCCCAGCCACAACCAAGATGCCCAAGCCCCTACCTACCCCTACCAGATCCCGCTGCGGGCCCTGATCCCCCAGCGCATTGACAATCTTCTAGCTGGCAGCAAGAACATCGCCACCAGCCGCATTGCCAGCGCCTCTTACCGGGTGCATCCTGTGGAATGGGCCATTGGCACGGCAGCGGGTCATACGGCCCACTTTGCCCTGGAGCGGGATCTGATCCCGGCGGAGATCCTGCGGGAGCCGCTGCTGGACTTGCGGTTGTTGCCCGCTCTCCAAGCCCAGATCCAGAGCTTGGGCAATCCCATTCAATTTCCCGGCACCACCATTACTGCCACCGACTGGGCCCAATCCCGCTAGCCTAGAAAGGCAGGGTTGGGAGCTGGCCATGGAGGCTATCGGGGTTGAACTGGGGGGACTGGAGGCGATCCGCCCTTCGTTGTGGGCGGCCATAGCCCTCTGGAGCCTGGGGTTGATGTGGGGGTTGTCGCCGCTGCACCGCCGCCTGCAGGAGGGTTGGGAAAAGCAGTTGTCCTGGGATCCCAGTGGGGCTCTGGCCTCTCTGCTCAGCGTCATCCCTTTCCTGTTGGCAGCAGCGGTGGTGGTGGCTTTCACCGAGATCTCGTTGGGCAAAAGCTGGGCCGTCTCCTGGGGCCTCATTGCCTGTGTTGGCGGTGGCCTCTACGAGCTGGGCCGGCGGGACAACGCCCGCTGACCCAAGCGCTCCGCACCGGCCCTCACCCCCAACAGTATGGACAATGCTAAGCGCTAGAGCAATTTAACTTTTGAGGGGCTCGGGGAGCTCTAAGTCCCGCGCCCTAGCTGAAAGGTGAGCATCGGGATACAGGGGCTCCCCTCGTCTGGCGATTCCCTATGCTGCCAGCGATGGATGAGCTAGACAAATAAACCTTGTCTTGCAAGGCTTTACTGCACTGCTATTCGGATGTGGTGTTATTGGGAGAGTTGGGAAGTACTGCAGGACAACTGGGAAAGAGAAACACTCTGCGCAGTCGGTCTGTCGGGGGGAAACTCCAGACCGGTAGCGAAATCTATCTTTGGGAATGACCGGAAAAGCTCAACAGAGATGTTGGGAAGCCGGCACTGTACCGCCTGGGATCGGTGACGGGAGCATGTCAACCCCTACTCATTACCCCCACTCAATTGGTAAACTTGTTTTGCCAGTCAGTTGTCAAAATCTCTCGACCAAACACCCATCCGGCCAAGATTAGAGGCAGGGACAAGCCCAGGAAGCCGAAAAAACTAATCACCTGGGCTATTTGCCGCTGCGCTTTTTTCTGTTTCGGATCTCGGAGGTTGTTGGCAGCTACCGTTAGCTTCGAGCAAAAGGCCACCACCACTGCACCTACCGGCCCCAGAACCAAAGAGGGCCACAGCCAATCTGCCACTTGCGAGAACGCATAGGCTCCGGTGAAGGGGATGATGACAAAACAAGCCAGCTCCAGGATCCCCCAGGTGAAGAGGGCCAACTGGACATCTTTGCGGAAAACTTCATCGGGATTGTACATAGGTCTCCAGGATGAACTGCTACGATATCACGCTAAGGCATAACCTTCGAGATGGGAAAACAAAGTGCTAAGGCTTCTAGGTTAACTCCAGGTGTAAGGATCTGCCTGGCGGATCCTCTTCCCCTTCCATCTAGGCAACCCTAATGCCCAAGATCCTTGAATAAACCCCCGTTAAGGAGAGAAAGACGGCCTCAGCAAGGATAAACTCCCCCATGTGACCCTATTCACAAAGACCTGAAATAATCTTAAGTAGTTAGTGAGTCGTTTGTGTTTGCTGCCCTTTCCTGCCGAGTTAGGGCGTCTCTTTTCCCTTTTTGGCTGGCAAGCTGGGAGCATGGTGTATCTGCGCAATCGCCGCCCATGAGCTGCCGAAGGGATCCCGATATACCAACACTCTGTACCCTTGACTCTTGCTGTCTTCGAGAGTGTCGAGCCGCCATGCCCCGCATCCTCATCATCGATGATGATCCCAGCATTTGCACTCTGCTGCAGCGGTACTTGCAGCGGCAGGGTTACTCAGTGGAGGTGGCGATGACGGGGGCCGAGGGCCTACAGCAGTTGCGCGCTTTTCAGCCGAGCTTGGTGATTTTGGATCTGAACTTGCCGGATGTGAGCGGCTACGACCTTTGCCAGCAGATGCAAGAAGAGACCGGCGTGTATGTGTTGATGTTAACCAGCCGAGTGAATCCTGCCGACAAGCTGCAAGGATTTCAGTTGGGGGCAGATGACTACCTGACCAAGCCCTTCAGCCTGCCGGAGCTCCTGGCACGGGTGCAGGCCATCCTACGGCGACAACGAACGAAGACCGGAATGGCCGGCGCACCGGTCTTGACCTTTGCCTCTTTGGTAATCGACCCGGAAACCCGAGAAGTCACCCGTGACCGGCGCCCAATTAACCTAACAGCTTTGGAGTTTGACTTGCTCTACACCATGGCCCGACACCCAGGGCGGGTCTGGCGACGGTCTGAGCTGATTCAAGAGGTGTGGGATTTTAACCACGAGGGAGATGAACGGGTGGTCGATGTCCACATCGGCCAAATTCGCAAGAAGCTGGAAACCGATACCAGCCAACCGGAACTGATCCGCACCGTGCGCGGCGTTGGCTACAAGTTCGAGCCTCCCACTCCCAAAGAGGGATGGGGAGAGGAAAAACCGTAACCTCCCTCTTTCAAAGGGAGAGAGCGCGCTAATCGAGGCGACGGCCTGTCAGACGCACAAAAATGTCTTCTAAGTTGGCAGGGCGCACCATCAGGCCGGTCTTGTCGGGTTCGGCTTCCAACTGCCGCTGGGCTTCCGCCAGGCTGGGGAAAAAGGTGTAGCTCACCTCCTGGCCAGGGCGGGAGCGCACCAGCAGAGCTTCCCCGTACTTCGCCCGCAACTGGTCGGTGCTGCCCAACTCGATCAACTTCCCGCCGTCCATGATGCCGATGCGGTCGCACAGCTCCTCGGCCTCTTCCATGTAGTGGGTAGTAATCAGCAAGGTCATCCCCTGCCGATTCAGATCCCGCAGGATCTCCCACAACAGCCGCCGCGCCTGGGGATCCAACCCAACGGTCGGCTCGTCCAAAAACAAAATTTGCGGCCGGTGCAACAGCGCCCTGGCCACTTGCAAGCGCCGCTTCATGCCGCCGGAGAGGGTCTTCACCTTGTCCTGCCGGCGGTCGGCCAGCTTCACGTACTCCAGCCACTCGTCGATGCGCCGCTGCCGATCCGGGTTGGGGATGTGGTGCATGCGCCCATGGAACTCCAGATTTTCCCAAACCGTCAGCTCTGCCTCCAGGGTGATGGGCTGCAACACCACCCCAATCTGCCGCCGCACCGCCAAGGGATCCCGCACCACGTCATACCCTCCCACCCGGATGGATCCCTGGCTGGGGCGGGTGAGGCTGGTGAGCATGCGGATGGTGGTGGATTTGCCGGCGCCGTTGGGCCCCAGCAGGGCAAACACCTCCCCCTGCGGGATCCGCAGGCTCAGGTCCTGCACGGCCACCTGCTGCCCAAAGCGCTTCCACACCCCCTGCATTTCCACTGCTGCCGGCTGGGTCTGGGGCAGGGCCGGGGCCATCGAAAGAGCGGTTA
>NZ_JANSJB010000066.1:12022-15531 GCF_047462355.1 Synechococcus sp. H55.9
CTCACCTTTTGCCGGCCCAGGATCGCAAGTCCTAAGGGATCCCCAAAAGGCGTGCCACAATGGCAGCAGAGCTTGAGGTCGTCCGCCCTTGGAGTTCCGCGTTGCAGCAGCACAGCAGGGTTCTGTTGACGCAGAGGAGTTGCTGGCTTTTTTTCGCTGCCGGCGCCTGCCCTACTTAGATCGGTTTGGGCCTCAAGAAGCCAAGCTGCCGCCGGAAAACCTGCTGGAGCAATGGCGTCGGGATCGCCAAGCTTTGCAAGCTGCCGTGCTGGAACGATTTCCCGGCGAACAGGTGACGCCGGGCAACGGGGCCCTCTTGGCGGCTATGGCGGCAGGAGCGGAGCGGATCTACGGCGGCCAGATCCTGGCAGAGCTGTTCTGGCAACTGGATTCGAGCAGCACTGAGGAGCTGGCAGGTTTGGAGCCTGATGTTGGCGCCTCACTTGAGCCAGATCCTGACCAGGCTGCAGAGGACTGGGGCGGCGTCGGCAAGACACCATGGGAGTTTGGGCCAGAGTTCCGCTCCGTCTGGGTGAGCAGCTCACTGGATCTTCTCATTCGGGATCCCGCTCTCGTTGGCAGGAGGCGGCACGCCGTCCAACCTTCCTATTGGCCGGTACACATTCGCATTGGCAAGCGCCCCAAACCGGAGTACGAATTGTTGCTGGCGCTGCAGGCAGAATTGCTGGGATCCCTGCAGGGGCAGGTGCCCAAACGTGGCTTTTTGATTTTAAAAGATGGAAAGTGGCACCCTGTCCACCTAAGCCGCCGCCGCGCCCAGGTACGCCGCCTGCTGCAAGAGTATCTGGGCACTCTCAACCAACCAGAGCCGCCGCAGGTGTTTATGGCCCGCAGCCGCTGTCATCTTTGCCACTGGCGGGAGCACTGTCGGCAATTGAACGCCGTTGCCCAGCCCCTCACTTTGCTGCCGGGCGTAACCGGATCCCGCTATCCCCTTTTGCAAGAGGCAGGGATCGATTCGATTGAGGCTTTGGCCAACGCCCAGTTAGAAATGCTGCAAGCCATCCCCAAGCTGGGAGCCGGCGTGGCCCTACAACTGCAGCTACAAGCCCGTGCCACCCTCAGCCGCCGGCCCCTCTGGATTCAGTCTCCCCCGTTGCCCACAACACCCGTAGAGCTGTACTTCGATATCGAGGCGGATCCCCGCCACAACGTCGCCTACCTGCTGGGCTTGCTGGTGGTAGAGCAAGCCGAGGGGACAAAGGTTGCGAACTACCACGGTTGCCTGGCTGCCGACCCGCGGGAAGAAGGGCAAGCTTGGGAGCAGTTTCTGCAACTGGCACAACGCTATCCCGACGCCCCTATCTACCATTTTCACGGCTTTGAGGTGCAGACCTGCCGACGACTGGGGGAGCAATACCGCACGGATCCCCGTCAGGTGAGGCAATTGTTGCAGCGCTTTGTGGATTTGCACGCCTGGGTACAGCGCTCGGTGGTGCTGCCGATTGAGAGCTATTCCCTAAAGAACATCGCCCGCTGGTTGGGTTTCGAGTGGCGGCTGCCCGATGCCAATGGCGCCCAGTCTATTTATTGGTATAGCCAATGGCTGGAAACGCGGGAGCGCCGCTATTTGGAGCACTCGCTTATCTACAACGAGGATGACTGCCGAGCCACCCATCGCCTCAAAGACTGGCTGTCCCAGGGCGAAGTTCTCCAGCAGGCGGTTTTCCCTACTGTCAACGTCTGAGGTTTCGTCTAAAATCGGCCAGGTCTGTTTAATTGAGCAAGGGGATCCCATGCTGTTGAAATCTCATGAATCTCCCCGCCATCAGGGCAGAAACCGTCGCGGTCGCGGGGGATCGGCACGTAAGCGCCAACTGGACAAACGGAACCGCGCCTTGATGCAGCGATTGCGACAAGGAGAGCGTGCTCTCAGCTCTCGAACTTCTCGGCAGGGACAAGTCAACCCTGCCTTTTTTGTGCCTGCTTTTCCTTTCTCTCGGCCTGAACCGGAAAAGGATAGACCAAGTTCCCACTTTTGCGGAAAGGGGCTTTCCTCAGCAGTAAAGGTATTCTCGAATACAGAAGTTTGACTCTGTCTTGCTAAGCTGACCTTCTGGGGTCGTCGCCTCATTCTTGGCCACCTTTCCCCTTGCGGATCCCTACTGAGCCAGGTGCTGCGGAGCATACGGAATATGTCCATCTCGAAATCGTCGCGTCGCCAATTCCTGCAATCTGCTGCTGCGGCTGCCTCTCTGGTGGCCGTTGGCGGGCTAAAGGCCAAGGCCCAGAGCCGCGGGCCGCTTCTGGTTTCCCAGGGCCTGACACCCCTGAAGTTCACCCTTTCTTGGTTGCCTTCCTCGATGGATACCCCCCTTGGAACTGCGATCTTGAAGGGCTACTTTGCTGAAGAGGGGCTAGAAGTAACCTACGAGCGCGGCTTTGGCTCTGCCGATTCCATCACTAAGATTGCTGCTGGCCAGTACGACCTGGGGGAAGGGGATCCCTACTCCATGATCGAGTTCAACGCCAAAAACCCGGATGTGCCCTTGGTGGCGATCTTTGTTCACTTCAACCGCTCTCCCTTCGGCATCTATACGCTGAAAGGCAGAGGCATTACAGAGCCGGCCCAACTGGCGGGCAAGAAGCTGGGGGCGCCCGCAGGAGATGCGCCGCGTCGGCTCTGGCCGGTGTTTGCCAAGCAAGTCGGCATCGATCCGGCTTCAGTAGAGTGGCTAACCATGGAGCCACAGTTACGCGAGCCCTTCCTGATCCAAGGCCGGGTGGACGCAATTAGCGGCTTTATGACCTCGGCCATGCCCAATTTGGTGCGGGGTGGCGTTAGCTTGAACGACATCACGCCTTTTCTCTACAACGACTATGGCCTTGAGCTGTACGGTAATGCCGTCATCACCCGTGTGCAACTGCTGCGCGAGAAGCCGGAGCAACTCAAAGCTTTCTTGAGGGCCTACGTCAAGGGCTGGCAAGACACCATCCGCGACCCCGACGGCAATATGTTGGCGTTTTTGGACAAAGCCAAAGCCGAAGGGCAGGTGCTGGACACTGCCATTGAGAAACTGCGTCTCACCCTAGCTATGCCGCGTCTGTTTGTTACCGAGGAGGTGCGGGAAATTGGCTTGGGGGACGTGGTGCCTGCCCGGATGGAAACCGCGATTGCTCAGGTGGTGGATGGCTTTGGCCTCTCTGCCAAACCGCCTCTGGAGAAAGTATTTGACAACAGCTTGCTTCCCCCCAAATCTGAGCGAATGATCGCCTGATCTGGAGAATCACACAACAACTTTGAAGCGCTGTCTGTTGACTTGCAGAGACAGTGAACGCTTCTTGCCGGCCAGACGGCTTTTCCCGATGGCAGGTGAGGAGCCCAGCTCATTGGCTCAGTCATTTCAGCAAGATATTCTTCAAGCTTTTCACAGCAGGGATCCCAGACTTCTCTTGGGAGAGAGGTAGGTTTTAATCGCGTTTGCATTGCTGGGTTAGAGATGGCAAGCGAGGCGCAGCAGCAAGGGAATATCTCAAACTTTGTTTAA
>NZ_JANSJB010000067.1:0-8270 GCF_047462355.1 Synechococcus sp. H55.9
GCGACTGGCCCTGTTTGGCTCAACCGCTCGTGGCGAGGATCAAGCCGGCAGCGACATCGATATCCTAGTTGAATTTATGGGTAAAGCCGACTCCAAGCATTACTTGAGTCTGCTCTTCTACTTGGAAGATAAACTTGGATGCTCCTTAGACCTTGTCACCGACAAGGCTCTGCGCCCCGAACTCCATCCATTGATAGAAAAAGAAGCAATCTATGTCCCGTGAATATCTGTGAAGTATCATCTAAACCAAGAGCCAATCTAGAGATAGCGGCTGATGTCTTCTCCCTGTTCTGCCAAGAACGACAAAGCCCGGAAGCGCAGCCCTACCACCTGATCGTAGAAGGGGTTGAGCTTGCACATCGGTGGAATGTGCATTATTTTGTGGCCAAGCAACACCACATCTCGCTCGAAAGGACAGCGAGCCGGGATCCACCGACACAAAAAGTGGGCCAGCCGGGGATCCCCAACTTCAATGCTGTCAATTGCCGCTCGAATTGGTTGCAAGGGCGCCTGCAGCCAGTCGTGCAGGTGAGCCGCAGGCTTGAAGTACGTGGAAGTCATGGAATCCGTTTGCTCCTCTGAAGCTTTGCGCGCACGTTGCCAAGAAATCGTGGTAGAGCCCATAAGCTTTCACCTCAACACCTCAAGGGTGTTCGCTCTCTGCAGCAGTCATGCTCTCCTGCCCGGGTTTGTATCTAGGGAAACAGGAAGGCGTTTCTCTCCAGACTCAGTCTGCCTTCGGCGGCCAGAAACTTGCCTGGGTAACACAAAATCTCTGCTCAAGTTTGTAGAGGTACACATTTTGTATTCAAAAGTTAACCTGCAACAAAAACTACAGAATTGACCGCCTTGGCTGGCGAGCTGCCAGGGCTTGGGGATCCAGCTCAAGGCTGTTGTCCCTATTTCCAGGATGGAACAGAGCTTGGGCCTATGGTAGAGGGATCCCCGCACCAAAAGTTACCTTGAAGCATTGTTTTTCTTTATGATCAATATTTTCTCAAGATGTTGTTGTCGAGAGTTACAGGAGATAACGAGCAAGGGATCCCGGCTGCTGGGCACTCTACAATTCCAGGAGAGGTTCCCAGCGAGTGAGAAGCGGGCAGGGGATGGGGATCTCCTTTTTGTTACCTCGGTCTTTCTTCAGAGGCTGCTTATGAAATTGGCCTATTGGATGTATGCTGGCCCCGCCCACATCGGCACGCTGCGGGTGGCCAGTTCCTTCAAAAATGTCCACAGCATCATGCATGCTCCCCTGGGGGACGACTATTTCAACGTGATGCGTTCCATGTTGGAGCGGGAGCGGGACTTTACCCCGGTAACCACCAGCGTCGTTGACCGGCAGGTGTTGGCGCGGGGATCGGACGAGAAGGTGATTCGCAACATCGTCCGCAAAGATGGCGAGGAGCAGCCGGATTTGATTGTCGTCACCCCCACCTGCACCTCCAGCATTTTGCAGGAGGATCTGCATCACTTTGTGCGGCAGGCGCAGTTGGCCAGCCGCTGCGACGTGCTGCTGGCCGATGTCAACCACTACCGGGTCAACGAGTTGCAGGCCGCCGATCGCACCCTGCAGCAGATTGTGGAGTTCTACATCAACAAAGCCCGCAAAAGCGGCGAATTGGACGGCTTAGCCCAGAAGACAGAACGTCCTTCCTGCAACATCCTCGGCATCTCCAGCCTGGGCTTTCACCACGCCCACGATCTGCGGGAGTTGAAAAAGCTGCTGCGGGATCTGGGTATCGACCTTAACTTGGTGATCCCGCAGGGGGCCAGCGTCCACGATCTCAAGCATCTGGGGCGGGCCTGGTTCAACGTGGTGCCCTACCGCGAACTGGGGCCGATGACAGCTCGCTACTTGCAGGAGCAGTTTGGCACGCCCTACGTGGAGATCACCCCCATGGGAGTGGTGGAAACAGCCCGCTTCATCCGCCAAATCCAGCAGGTTCTCAACGAGCAAGGGATCCCGGTGGACTACGAGCCCTACATCCAGGAGCAGACCCTACATGTTTCCCAGGCGGCCTGGTTCTCCCGCTCCATCGATTGCCAAAACCTGACCGGCAAAAAGGCGGTGGTTTTTGGGGATTGCACCCATGCGGCAGCGATCACCAAGATCCTGGCCCGCGAGATGGGGATCCACGTGGTCTGGGCGGGCAGCTATTGCACCTACGATGGCGAGTGGTTTCAGGCGGAGGTGGGCGGGTATTGCGATCAGGTGCTGCTGACGGAGGATCACACCCGTGTGGCCGATGCCATTGCCCAGGCGGAGCCTGCTGCTATCTTCGGCACCCAGATGGAGCGGCATGTGGGCAAACGGCTGCGGATCCCCTGTGGGGTGATCTCCGCGCCCATCCACGTGCAGGATTTTCCCATCGGCTACAAGCCCTTTTTGGGCTACGAGGGCGCCAACCAAGTTGTGGACTTAATCTACAACTCCTTTACGCTGGGCATGGAGGATCATCTGCTGGAGGTCTTCGGCGGCCACGACACCAAAGAAGTGATCCACAAGAGCCTGAGCGCCGATTCCGATCTCATCTGGACGCGGGAGGCCCAGGCGGAGCTGAACAAGGTGCCCGGCTTTGTGCGGGGCAAGGTGAAGCGCAACACCGAAAAATTTGCCCGCGAGCGGGGCTTGGCTGAGATCAGCGTGGAGGTGATGTACGCCGCTAAGGAGGCTTTTGGCGCTTGATAGGGATCCCCTCGGCAACCTTTAACAACCTTTTGCTCTGACGTCTGCCTATGCGGCTTTTGGTTACGGGCGGGGCAGGATACATCGGCAGCCACACCTGCAAAGCTCTGGCGGCTGCTGGCCATCTCCCCATTGCTTACGACAACTTGATTTACGGGCACCCCTGGGCGGTTCGCTGGGGGCCGTTGGAAATCGGCGACATTGCCGACCGCGAGCGACTGGATCAGGTGATCCGACGCTATCGACCGGAAGGGGTGATCCACTTTGCCGCCTATGCCTATGTGGGTGAGTCGGTCAAGGATCCCGGCAAGTACTACCGCAACAATGTGGCCGGATCCCTGAGTTTGTTGGAGGCCATGCGAGATCACGGGATCCCGTACATTGTGTTCTCCAGCACCTGCGCCACTTACGGGGTGCCAGAGCGGCTCCCCATCCCTGAAAGTCATCCGCAACGTCCCATCAACCCCTACGGCCAGAGCAAGCTGATGGTGGAGCAGATCTTGCGGGATTTTCGGGCTGCCCACGGGATCCAGTCCATCAGCCTGCGCTACTTCAACGCCGCCGGCGCCGATCCCGACGGCGAAATCGGTGAAGCCCATGACCCGGAAACCCACCTGATCCCTTTGGTGCTGGATGCCGCCGCCGGCCAACGTCCCCACATCACCGTTTTCGGAGATGACTACGAGACCCCTGATGGCACCTGTATTCGAGACTACATCCATGTCGTCGACCTGGCTCAAGCCCACGTGTTGGCAGCAGAGGCGCTGGCCTCTGGCCGGCCCGTGCAAGCAGCCTATAACCTGGGCAATGGCCAAGGCTTTTCCGTCAGGGAGGTCATCGCCGCCGCCGAAGCCGTGACCGGACAACAGATCCCGGTGCAAATGGGAGCACGCCGACCGGGGGATCCCCCCTGCCTGGTGGGCGATGCCGGTGCCATCCTGCGGGATCTCAACTGGAAACCTCTCTACAGCGACTTGGCCGAGATCATTCAAACAGCCTGGCGCTGGCACCAGAAGCGGCCCTATTTTGCCAAAGGCACATCCCTGCTCTAGGAGCACCTGAATGGACAACACAGATGCACCCAATAGCCTCTTGGTTGTGATGACCACGGTGGGATCCGAGGCCGAAGCCCACCGCTTGGCCCACACCTTGGTGGCCGAACGTCACGTGGCCTGTGCCCAGATCTTGCCCGGAATTACGTCCTACTATCGCTGGCAGGGATCCCTGCAGACCGATGCTGAGTTCCTCCTCCTGTTCAAATTGCCCGCGACCGCCTATCCTCGGCTCGAACAACGGCTGCGGGAGCTACATCCCTATGAAGAGCCGGAGATTCTGGCCATCCCAGCCAGCCAAGTGAGCGCCACCTATTTGGCT
The DNA here is from genome assembly GCF_047462355.1 of Synechococcus sp. H55.9. Classification (NCBI taxonomy): domain Bacteria; kingdom Bacillati; phylum Cyanobacteriota; class Cyanophyceae; order Synechococcales; family Synechococcaceae; genus Synechococcus; species Synechococcus sp. H55.9. The sequence goes on from NZ_JANSJB010000067.1 coordinate 4,061, forward strand.
TGGGCCCGCGACCAGGTAGGGTGAAGAATAGCACGACTCCAGCTTGGCCATGATCGCTCTCTATCCCGGTAGCTTCGATCCCATTACCCTTGGGCATCTCGATATCATCGAGCGGGCCAGCCGTCTTTTTTCCAAGGTGATCGTCGCCGTCTTAAAAAACCCCAACAAAACCCCCCTCTTCAGCCCCGAGCAGCGGCAGGCCCAGATTAGCCTTTCCACTGCCCATCTGAAAAACGTTGAGGTCGATACCTTTTCCGGCTTGACGGTGGCCTATGCCCGTCAACGGGGGGCAAAAGTCGTTGTGCGTGGCTTGCGCGTCCTGTCGGACTTCGATGTGGAGCTGCAAATGGCCCACACCAACAAGCTGCTGGCCCCCGAACTGGAAACCCTCTTCCTCGCCACCGCCAGCGAACACAGCTTCGTCAGCAGCAGCCTGGTCAAGGAGGTCGCCAAGCTGGGCGGCCCCATCGACCATCTCGTGCCGGCGCCGGTGGTTCAAGATCTGCGGGAGCGCTTTCCCCTGCCCTGAGGCTTGGGCAGCCGAATTGCCAACTAAAATTCAAGCAGTTGCATCCCTGCCGCCGCCGGGTCAAACCCTGCCGGAAAGCAGGTGCTGTGGTTGTACTGGGAGCCACTCAAGTTGGCTCCTTCCAAACGGGCTCCCTCCAGGTCGGCATAGCGCAGATCGGCACAGCGCAGATCGGCATTGGCCAGATTGCTGCCGCGCAGGTTGGCATAGCGCAGGTTGGCCCCATGCAAATCGGATCCCTGGAGATCGGCGTGCCGCAGATCTGCCCCCCTCAAAAAAGCGTACTCTAAGCAGGATTGGGGAAAATGGCGCTCTCCCCGCTGGTAGCGGCTGAGCAACTCCGCAGCCCCTTGCAGAGCACACTGAGCAATGGTTTGAGTCATAATACTTCTCCCAAACGAGACTTGAGACCCTATCTCTATGCTCATCTTTATCATCGGGTTGAGTGGGTTTTGATCATCCCTGCTTAACAAATGATTTCATTTTTTGAGTCGATCGTTGCCCCAAGTTTTTTCGGAAAGATCTATCCTCGGAGATATCGCAGCTTGCCCAAATTGCGGGTTTGTGCGGCAATGTTTCTTAATTGTTTTTGTGAAGGATACTTAACGTCTGGGCTTATCGCCCAAGACAAACTGCGCCGGCAAGGCAGGCTAACCTGATCTTGCTGGGTTGTAGGGATCCCTCAACCTCTCCTTTTTCTCTGCAATCGATGTTTAGGATGTTCGCCCTTTTTCAGCCAGAGACCTATGCCCAAACGTAAGCGAATCGGGATCCTCACCAGCGGCGGCGATTGCGGCGGTCTCAACGCTGTGATTCGAGCGGTGGTGCGGCGGGCCCGCGACTACGACATGGATGTTTACGGCATCAAAGATGCGACGGCAGGACTGATGGCCCGACCGGTGGAGGCGGAGCTGCTGGATGTCAAGCGGGTTTCCGGCATTTTGCGCTACGGCGGCACCATCCTGGGTACGGTGAACAGGGGCAACCCCTTCGCCTATCCCATGCCCGATGGCAGCTTGGTGGATCGCTCGGCAGAGGTGATCACCGGCTACCACCGGCTGGGCTTGGATGCTTTGATCGGGGTGGGCGGGGATGGCAGCCTGGCCATTCTCCGGCAATTGGCTCTGCAGGGGGATTGGAACTTCGTCGGGATCCCTAAGACCATCGACAACGATGTTGGCGCCACCGAGTATTCGGTGGGGTTCAATACGGCTCTGAGCGTGGCTGTGGAGGCCCTGGATCAGCTCACCTACACGGCCATCAGCCACAGCCGGGTTATGGTCATGGAGGTGATGGGGCGGGATGCCGGTCACATTGCCATCAGCGCCGGCATTGCCGGGGGGGCGCATGTGATCTTGATCCCGGAGATCCCCTACAAGCTGGAGAATGTCTGCAAAAGGATCCTCGACCGCAAAGAGCGGGGCAACAATTTCAGCATTGTGGTGGTGGCGGAGGCCGTTCCCACCGAGTCAGGCGAGCCCATAACCTACACCAACAGCCTGGGGCAGTCTCTCTACGGTGGCATTGGCCATTATATTGGCAACGAGATCGCCCTGCGCACCGGCATCGAGACGCGGGTGATGGTTTTGGGCCATCTGCAGCGGGGAGGCACCCCTTCGCCGCTGGATCGCCTGCTGGGAGCAGCCTTTGGGGTGGCGGCTGTGGACCTGATCGCCCAGGGCAAGTACGACCGCATGGTGGCCTGGCAAAACCGGCGGGTGGTGGATGTGCCCCTGGCAGAGGCCATCGCCCAATACCGGCGGGTGGAGGTGGATGGGGCTTTGATCGCCACGGCTATCGGGTTGAATACCTATGTGGGCGAGGTGGATCCCCAGCTTCTGCGCCGCCTTTCCCCCTGAGCAAGTTACCGCCGGCAGAGACAATCTTCCGCCGATATCGGGGAACCTACACCACATCTGGCTTTGGCGACCCAAGCGCGGGATCCCGTTCACCGGACGGCGAAACTCCAAGGTGACCGAAAAGTGACCACCTGTAAAGGAGCAGCAGAAGGTTCTGGAGGAACGGCGGGATCCCACGGGTATCGGGAGGCGGGGTCTAGGTGCCGAGAACGGCTTGCAAAGACCCCACATCGCAGTAGTACACCTGATGAGGGTGGGCATACCCCTTCAGCTCTACGGCCTGCTGCGAGAAGCAGGTGGCTGCCTGCCCCAGTTGTTTGGCCAAGCAGATATAGGTGTCGTGGCTGATGGCCAAGTCGGTGTTGAGGGTGCGGGTGGCACTCTCGATGCGAAAGGCCAAATTCACTGTATCTCCCAAGGCCGTGTACTCCTGGCGAGTGTTGTTGCCCACCTGGCGCACGATCGCCGAGCCGGTGTTGACACCTGCCCCCAGCCGGATGGGAGAAGGCAGGGGAAACTCGCCGTTCAGGTGCTCGGTCATTTGAAACAGCTTCGTCATGGCCTGCAAAACCGACTTGACGTCGAGATCCATTCCCGGCGCTGCGGTTTCCAGGGGAGCTGGGTTGGCCTGGGGCGCGTGGAACCAAACGGCCATGATCGCATCGCCAATGTATTTATCGACCGTGCCGCCGTACTGCTGAATGATATCTCCGCCCCGCCGGAACCAATCGCCCATCACCTGCGACAGCAGGCGCTCGTCCAGTTGTTGGGTCAGTTGTCCGTAACCGCGCACATCCACCACAGCCACCGAGATCAGCCAGCGGGTTTGCAGAACCAGAGTGTCCGACGGTTTGGCCGCAGAACTGGGTTCTGAGCTGGCCAGGGATCCGCTGTGAAACTCGAGCTGGGATTGTCCAAGGGTGAGGTGATCTCCATCTTGCAGCAGGGTGGGAATGCTGACGCGGCGATTGTTGACGAAGGAGCCGTTGCGACTGCCCAGATCGATGAGATAGACGCTGTTGTGGTCGAGGTATTGCAGCAGGGCATGTTGGCGCGAAACGCTGGGATCGGTTAGGACGATGGCGTTGTCTTCATCGCGGCCCAGCGTCCAAGCGGTCGCTCCGGAGAGAATGTACTTCCTCTGGCTGCCGTCCGGCTCTCTCAGGACGACATAGGGTGCGGCGGCAGATTCGCTCGTGAAGCTCATGGCAAGAGGGATTGTAGACGCGACCACACTACTCAATACGATACCCCGCTCGCCTTCGGTTATCGGGGCGGGCTCTGAGAATGGGCTTGGCGGGGAGCTGACCCGACCGATATCATTTTGTGTAGATACATTAAGGTGTATGCTGGATCCTGCCCATCCCATTCCTGCTGAGCAACAGCCGCTGCGGCAGTATGCCGAGCTAAGGGAGTCTTTTCCTTTCTCCTGGCCCGCTTTGGGGTGGATTCCTTATCTCCGGCGAATCGGCGCTGTTTGGGGAGCGGTCGTGCTGGCGGTTTCCCCGCTGGCTTGGAGCAGCTTTGCCGGGGACTGGGGCCACTTCGTCTCTGGGTCTGTGCTGGGGGCCAATGCTTTGCTCGGCCTGGTGTTGCTCCATCTTTATTTGGGATGGGCCTATGTGCGGCGGCGCTTGCTGCAGGCCCGGATCCCCTATGAAGAAAGTGGCTGGTACGATGGGGCGATGTATGCCAAATCGGAAGAGGAACTGGCTCAGCATCGGCTGATCGTCAGCTATCAGATCGACCCTGTGTTGCAGCGCCTGCGACGCAGCCTGTGGGGTGTGGTGGGCTTAAGCGGGCTGGTGGCCCTGCTTTGGCC
>NZ_JANSJB010000067.1:8370-15244 GCF_047462355.1 Synechococcus sp. H55.9
GGCTGTTGTTCGGGATCCCAAACTGTGCATGTAACTTCTGATTTGGCTCAAACCTTGCGACCCACCGCTGTGGCCATCGGCAACTTCGATGGCCTGCATCTGGGCCATCAGAAGGTGCTGCAGCCGATTCGAGACTCTCTCCAGGGGGTGCGCACCGTCCTCACCTTTCATCCCCATCCCCAAGAAGTGCTGACAGGGCGCCGGCAACTGTTGCTCACTCCCCCTGCCGAAAAGCTGGCTCTGTTGGCGCAGATGGGTTTTGAGCAGGTGGTGTTGCTCCCCTTCACCCCTGCATTTGCCCGCCAGCCGCCCCAAGAGTTTATCCAAACAGTACTGGAACAGGGCTTGCGCGCTCGCCATCTCAGCGTCGGCTGGGATTTCTGCTTTGGCCACCGTCGTGCCGGCAACGCCCAAACCCTCCAAGCCTGGGGATCCGAGCGCTGCATTCCGGTGGAGGTGATCCCAGAGGCACAACTGAACGGGGAACGGGTGAGCAGCTCCCGCATTCGCGCTGCCTTGGCGACCGGGGAGGTGTCCACCGCCGCAGCGCTCTTGGGTCGCCCCTATCGGCTGATGGGAGAGGTGGTGCGAGGGGATCAGCGGGGCCGACAACTGGGCTTTCCCACCGCCAATCTGCGCCTGCCCCCGGAGAAGTTTTTGCCCCGCGATGGGGTGTACAGCGTTTGGGTGGATGTGCCTGCGGCGGCGGCAGCCCTGCCTGGGGTGATGAACATCGGTCACCGCCCCACGTTTGCCGGGCTACAGCACACCGTCGAGGTACATCTGCTGGATTGGACAGGGGATCTCTACGGGCAAGAGGTGCAAGTGGCGCTGCAGGGCTTTATTCGCCCAGAGCGGAGGTTTCCGGCAGTGGCGGATTTGGTGCAGCAAATTCAGCAAGACTGCCAAACGGCCCGTCAGCAGTTGGGCTTGGCCGAGCACGTGGGCCTGCTGTAGAGGGGCTTAACATCCTCTCGCAGAGAGTTGGCAAGCGCCCATGCTCACCCAGGCGCTGCTGCCATCCCTCCAGTGTTCTTTTTCCCAGATGGGGGCGTTGTGCTTGAGGTTGTTATCGCGAACAGAGCCGCTCATCACCACCACTGCCCCATTGCCCGGATGGGATGCCTCTTGGTGGACACGGTCGATGGATAGGGGAGCGAGGGTGATCTGGAAGGAGGTTTTCAGGGCGGCCAGAAGGTTCATGATGGCTCGAGCAGGGATCCCCACAACAAGGCTATCGCTTCTGACCATTCCACCGTAGCTCCGTAGGTGTCCCCCGTGTGCCCTCCCAACTGGCGGTAGATCCAATAGCCCACGGCCAGGGCTCCCAGGGCAGATCCCAGCGTCCAAAGCAGCAAAGGCTGCCAAGCCAGGAGCCCGGCCCAGCCCAACCCCCCGGTGATGGCCAGCAACAGCAGCGTGCCCGGCCACAGGGATCCCGGCAGAGCAGTGGAGTCTTTGAGGAAGCGGGCGGATCCCTGCCGGCGCAGATAGGGGTAAAGGGCGATGGCGAGCAACTGGCCCCAACGCCCCCAAGCCGGCACCAGCAGCAAGAGAGGCCAGACCTGAAGGCTGCTCAGAGCGGCAAATTTCAGCAGCAGCAGCAGCAGCAAGGCCAGCACCCCATAGGCCCCGGTGTGGCTGTCGCTCATCACCTGCAGGCGGCGGGATCCCTCCAGGTGCCGGGCCGACGGTTGCGGATCCCCTGCCTGAGGATGTTTGTGGACGTTGATCGCCAGGCCATCAGCCGTATCGGCCACCCCGTCTAGGTGCAGCCCACCGGTCAACAGAGCCCACAGAGCCACCAGCAAAGCCGCTCGCACCGCATTTGGGAACATCTGCAGCAGAAGCGCCGCCAGGGAGAGGATCCCGCCCAGCAGCAGGCCTACCACCGGCAGCCAGGCGGCGATGCCCTCAAACGATAGCCCACCCGCCCGCCCCAAAGGCAAGGCGGTGTAGAAAGTCAAAGCTGCCCACAAACGCCTCACCGGCTCGGCCTTGAGGCGGGCATCAGCCGCTGGAACAAGCTTGGCGGGCTAGGAATCATCGCGAATGGTTCGCTCCACAACAATGGTCAGCTTGGCCACCAGAGCTCCGATCGCTCCCACAGCCGCCAACACCGGAAACAGAGCCGCCCCCAACACCCCTGCGGCCACTCCTACGCCCAGAGGGATCTCGATCAACGTCTGCCCTTCGGCATTTTTGATCAAGATGCGGCGAACATTGGCCTCTTCGATCAGCTCGCGGATCTTGGCCAACAGCTCGTCCCCGCTGATCTTAAACTCCTCCACGTGGTACTCCAGCCTGGCCGGAGGCAGATCCCTGCCCTCCCCGTCGGCCTTTGCAGAGGAGTTGGGATCCGGCGTCTCATGGGGGTTCATGCTGAAGAGGCTCCATACGTCGGTTGGCAGCGGCAACTGAGTCCATCCTAAGACCGGATCCTAGCGGATGTACTCTTTCAACACACTGTTGCGATTGGGGTGGCGCAGCTTGCGCAGAGCCTTAGCCTCGATCTGCCGGATCCGCTCGCGGGTTACATTAAAGATCTGGCCGATTTCTTCCAAGGTTTTCATGCGGCCGTCATCCAGGCCGTAGCGCAGCTTCAGCACATCCCGTTCGCGGGGGGTGAGGGTTTCCAAAACGCTCTCCAGATCTTCTCTGAGCAAGACTTTGGCCACCCGATCCTCCGGCGTCTCCCCGTCGGACTCGATAAAGTCGCCCAGGCGCGAATCCTCTTCCTTGCCGATGGGCGTTTCTAAAGAAATGGGGAGCTGGGCCGACTTGGCGATAAAGCGCAACTTTTCGATGGTGATCTCCATGCGGGTGGCGATCTCCTCTTCGGTGGGCTTGCGGCCCAGCTCCTGAGAAAGCAACTTGGTCACCTTTTTGATGCGGGAGATCGTCTCGTAGAGGTGGACGGGCAGGCGAATGGTGCGGGATTGGTCGGCAATGGCGCGGGTGATGGCCTGGCGGATCCACCAGGTGGCATAGGTGGAAAACTTGTAGCCCTTCTCGTGGTCAAACTTTTCCGCTGCCCGGATCAGGCCCAGGGATCCCTCTTGGATAAGATCCTGAAACGACAAGCCCCGGTTCATGTATTTTTTGGCGATGGACACCACCAAGCGCAGGTTGGATTGCACCATCTTTTCTTTGGCCCGCCGCCCCCGATGCAACCGCCGCCGAAATTCCGGCAGGGACATTTTGACTTCCTCTGCCCAGAGGGTGTCGGGCACCTCCTCTGGATCCGACCAGAGGCCCATGCGCTGAAAAACGGCCTCGCGAGCGCGCTCTAGCTCCAGCAGATCGGCAATTTTGCGGGCCAGCTCGATTTCCTCATCGGCCCGCAGCAGCCGGATGCGCCCGATTTCCTGTAAATAGACCCGGATGGAGTCATCGGTGTAGGGCTTTTTCTTACTGGCCGCTTTGCGCTTCGAACGACCCTTGGCACCGACGGCGACAGTCTCGCCATCCTCGTCTGCTACCTCTTCTTCGTCCTCATCCTCATCAAAAGCATCAGTGTCACCGGTATCCAGTTCGCTCTCGAGCGTGTCCGTCCCACTCTCCAACTCCAGAGCGCTGGAAGATGGATTTTCCAGATCCGGTTCGAGAAGCGCTGTTTGACCAGACTGCACCAATTCCTTTGCTTGAGCCATGCTGAGTTCCTCGTGATCCTGATCACAGACAACAGAAGGTGACTAGAGGAGGCTAGACGCCAAAAGGAGGAGAGCCAGTTGCAGCTCTGCCGCCTCCCACAGCGCCAGAGTGAGAGAGTTAGACCGGCAAACCAAAACCTGGCTTGCCCGCTTCTAATAGGCGATTGCTCCGGTCAATCTGGAAGCAGATATCGCTCATGGGGCTTAACTGAACTGGCGCAAGACTCATCTTGATGGACGGAGCCTCTCGCAGTTGCGAAAGGCGGATCTTTTTCTTCGCCAATCTTGCGACGGCAGGCGAGGCACTTCACCAGGGGGACAGGACATTCAGCACCTCAACCACTCCAACCTAGGAGAAGAAGATCCCTCTACAGCAGGCAGCAAATGGCCTCAAAGGGAGCACTTGCAGGCAACTGTAGCCGTTCTCACCAAAACGTCTTCCCTAAATTAGCCCGACCTTGGGGAAACAGCAACGGGGCAGGCAAAGAAAATGTTAAATCCACCTCAATAACCAAAGTCGGATCCCTGGCCTCGGTCTAGTCCAAGCGAAAGGCTCAATGCTACCTTAAATCAGACTTTCTTTAGATCCAACTTGATCCCTGCCTGCGCCGCACCGCCTATGACCCATCCCTTCCTACAGCATCTCCAGGAACGTGTGATCGTCTTCGACGGGGCAATGGGATCCTCTCTGCAAGCCCAGAACCTGACGGCAGCCGATTTTGGTGGGCCGGAGCTGGAAGGCTGCAACGAGATCCTGGTGCTGAGCAAGCCGGAGGCGGTGGCGCAGGTTCACCGGGGTTTTCTGGAGGTGGGGGCCGACGTCATCGAGACCAATACCTTTGGCGCCACCTCGATTGTCTTGGCCGAGTACGGGATCCCGGAAAAAGCCTACGAGCTAAACGTGGCGGCGGCGCGGCTGGCCAAGCGGGTGGCAGCCGAGTTCTCAACGCCGGAAAAGCCTCGTTTTGTGGCCGGCTCCATCGGCCCCACCACCAAGCTGCCCACCCTGGGGCACATCGGCTTTGACCAGATGCGGGCTGCCTATGAGGAGCAGGTGCGGGGGCTCCTCGACGGCGGGGCGGATCTCCTCATTATCGAGACCTGTCAGGACATTCTGCAGACCAAGGCGGCCTTGGTGGCCGTGCAGCAGGAGTTGGCCCGGCGGGGGATCCGCCTGCCGGTGGTGGTGTCCCTGACCTTTGAGGTGCAGGGGACGATGCTGGTGGGCACGGAGATCGGGGCGGCGCTGGCCGTCCTGGAGCCCTACCCCATCGATGTGCTGGGCCTCAACTGCGCCACCGGGCCGGACAAGATGGCCGAGCACATCCGCTACCTCTCCCGCCATTCCCCCTTCCCCATCTCCTGCATCCCCAACGCCGGTCTGCCGGAAAACATCGGCGGCAAGGCCCACTACAAGCTGACGCCGGAGCAGTTGCGCTTCCACCTGGAACACTTTGTGCGGGATCTGGGGGTGGCGGTGGTGGGGGGCTGCTGCGGCACCCGCCCGGAGCACATCGCCGCCTTGGTGGCAGCCGTCCAGGGGTTGCGGCCCAAACGCCGCGCCGTCGAGCGCATCCAGGCTGCCGCCTCGATCTACTCGCCCCAGCCCTACCTCCAGGACAACTCGTTTTTAATCATCGGCGAGCGGCTCAATGCCAGCGGCTCCAAGAAGATGCGGGAGCTGCTCAACGCTGAAGATTGGGACGGCCTGGTGGCCCTGGCGCGGGAGCAGGTGCGGGAGGGATCCCACATCCTCGACGTGAACGTGGACTACGTGGGCCGGGATGGGGTGCGGGATATGCGGGAGCTGGTCTCGCGGCTGGTGACCCAGATCCCGCTTCCCCTGATGCTGGATTCCACCGACTGGCAGAAGATGGAGGCTGGCCTCAAGGTGGCCGGGGGCAAGTGCCTGCTCAACTCCACCAACTACGAGGATGGGGAAGAGCGCTTCCTCAAGGTGCTGGAGCTGGCCAAGACCTACGGCGCGGGGGTGGTCATCGGCACCATCGACGAGGAGGGCATGGCCCGCACCGCCGAGAAGAAGTTCCAGATTGCCGAGCGGGCCTATCGCCAGGCAGTTGAGTACGGGATCCCGCCCTACGAGATTTTCTTTGACCCCTTGGCTTTGCCCATCTCCACCGGCATTGAGGAAGACCGCGCCAACGGAGCGGCCACCCTGGAAGGGATCCGCCGCATCCGCCAGGCTTTCCCCGATACCCACATCCTCTTGGGCATCTCCAACATCTCCTTTGGACTTTCGCCGGCAGCCCGCGTGGTCTTGAACTCGGTGTTTTTGCACGAGTGCCGCCAGGCCGGGCTGGATGCCGCCATCGTCAGCGCCGCCAAAATCCTGCCCCTAAGCAAGATCCCGGAGGAGCAGCAGCAGGTGTGCCGGGATCTGATCTGGGATCGGCGGCAGTTTAACGCTGAGGGCATCTGCACCTACGATCCCCTGGCGCGGCTGACGGAGCTGTTTGCAGGGGTTTCCAGCCAGGAGCTGCGCGCTGCCGGATCCCTGGCCAAGCTGCCGCTGGAGGAGCGGCTGCGGCGGCACATCATCGACGGGGAGCGCATCGGCCTGGAGGAGACCCTGGCGGAGGCGCTGCAGAAATACTCCCCCCTGGAGATCATCAATACCTTTTTGCTGGACGGCATGAAGGAGGTGGGGGAGCTTTTTGGCGCCGGCAAAATGCAACTGCCTTTTGTGCTGCAGTCGGCAGAAACCATGAAGGCGGCGGTGAAATACCTAGAGCCCTTCATGGAAAAGGTGGGCGGGGAGGTGTGCAAGGGCACCTTCTTGATCGCCACCGTCAAGGGGGATGTCCACGACATCGGCAAAAACCTGGTGGACATCATCCTCACCAACAACGGCTACAAGGTCATCAATTTGGGCATCAAGCAGCCGGTGGAAAACATCATCGAGGCTTATGAAAAGTACAAACCCGACTGCATTGCCATGAGCGGCCTGTTGGTGAAATCCACTGCGTTTATGAAAGAAAATCTGGAGGTGTTTAACGAGCGGGGCATCGCCGTGCCTGTGATCCTAGGGGGGGCGGCCCTTACCCGCCGCTTTGTGGAAGAAGACTGCCGCCAGACCTACAAGGGCCAAGTCATCTATGGCCGCGATGCCTTTACCGACCTGCACTTTATGGATCGGCTGATGCAGGCCAAGGCCGCCGGGCGCTGGGATGACCGGCTGGGTTTTCTGGATGACTTGGAGC
>NZ_JANSJB010000068.1:0-2320 GCF_047462355.1 Synechococcus sp. H55.9
GGGATCCTCTTTGGAGCCAGCACCCGCAACGCCGATCTGTCCAGGCAATTCCTGGCCCAAGTGCGGCAACAGGCAGAGGCGGAAGGGGCCAACTTCGAGCAGCGCCAGGAGCAAGGGGTGACTCTCTACGTGCAAACCAATGGGGAGCCGGGCGAACGGTGGGTGACTGCGGAGTTTGGCAACCGCTTCGTGGCCCTGGCCAACGATCCCAAGGTGATGGAGCAGGCAATTGCTGTCTATCGCGGCCAGGCGGAGCCCATTAGCCGCGCCGAAGCTTTCCAAGCTGCCGTGGGCGATCTCTACCAGAAGCCGGGCGCCCTGGCCTTTGCCTACTTCAACTTCCAGGCTTTGCAGGAGGATCCCGAGTCTTTCCGAGATTGGACGCGGGACTGGGATCCGGCAGAGCTGGGATCCCTGCAGCCGCTGCGCTCTTTGGCTATGGCTGCCCACTGGCGGGAGCAGGGCCTGCAGATGCGCCTACTCACCCAACTGGATCCCCAAACTCCCCTGCTGCGCAGGTGGCAGACTGCCCGGGGCGAGCTGATCCAGCGGCTGCCCGGCAGTGCCCTGGCGGTGATCACCACCCAGCAGGTTGCCCAACGCTGGCAGGCGGTTGTGTCGGAGCTGGAAGAGGATCCCCAGGCCAAAGAGTCCCTGGATGAACTGCGGGCCGAGTTCCGCACCAACACCCGCCTGGATCTGGATCGAGACCTGATGGCTTGGCTGGATGGGGAGATGGCCTTGCTGGTGGCGCCCGATGCCCAGGCCCACCCCCTCTTGCAAGGCATGGGGGCGGCTTTGATCATCGAGAGCAGCCAAAAAGACAAAGCCAACGCGGCCCTGGCCCAGTTGGATCGGCTGGCTCAGGAGTCGGGCGCGCGAGTAACGGAAGCCGATGGCCAGGTAACCTGGGCGGATCCCTTGTTTAACCGTCCGCTTCTAACCCGTGCCTGGGAAGGCAACTACCTGATGGTTACCACCAGCACGGCGGCGCTGCAAAGCCTTGCCCAGCGCCAGGGCAATCTGCTTCCTCAAACCGAGCCGCTGAAAACCCTCTACAACCAGTTGCCCAAGCCCAACTACGGCTACTTTTTGCTGAATTGGCGAGGCCTCCGCACGGTGCTGGAAGCCGCCTTGCCAGGTGGGCTGGCCAGCGTAGAGCCGGAAGCCCGCGAGCTGCTGACCCGCATCGATGGGGTGGGGATCACCAGCTACCCCGCCGGGGAGCACGCCTTTGGGCTGGAGCTGCTGGTTACCGTTCCGCCCAAGCCACAGCCGTAAGCCCCTTCTCCCCTCTCCCAGAGGGAGAGGGGCCGGGGGTGAGGGCTACAACCGGATCAGGCCGTAGGTGAGGGCGTAGCGCACCAGCTCGGTGCGGCTGCTGGTGCCCGTCTTGTTGAGGAGGCGGGTGACGTATTTTTCCACGTTGCGCACGCTGGTTTGCAGTTGTTTGGCAATTTCTTTGTTCATCAGACCTTCTGCCACCTTCTCCAACACCTGCTGTTCCCGCGGCGTCAGCTCCACCTTAATCGGTGGGGGCAAAGGAGTTGGGGTGAGGGGCTGAGAGGGACTGGTTGGGGGGAGAGTTCGCTCCGACAGCAGGGCGCGAATCGAGGCCAGCTCGCGGGCCACCACTTCCGAGGGGCTAGCCGCGCGCGAGCGCTCGATGAGATTGGAGACAATGGCCACCAGCTCTTCCGGATCGAAGGGCTTGGGCAAGTAGGCATCGACGCCGGCCCGGTAGCCCTGGATGCGGTCGGCAGTCATGCCTTTGGCGGTGAGGAACACCACCGGCAGATGGCTGTAGGGCTCGAGTTTTCGCACTTGCGCCAAAAATTGGTAGCCGTCCATGCCCGGCATCATGATGTCGGAGATGATCAGTTGCGGTTGGGCCGTGCCGAGAAGCTGCAGAGCCTGCTGGGCGTTGGCAGCCGGGATCACCTCAAAGCCGCTGTCTTCTAGGTAGGCTTGCACTGCCTCCCGCAGACCTGGCTCGTCATCTACCAACAAGATGCGGGCCAAGGCAGGTTCGGGTTTGGCTTGAGCGGAGGGGGCCATTGGGCAGCTCCTGGATAGCTTTCAAGATTTTGGCTGGGAGAAACACCCTTGCTCACACTTTCAAGCTCTACTGGGCCGTGGGCAATCTGAGGCGAAAACAAGAGCCTTGGGGGGAGCTGTCCACGCGAAGGTCTCCTCCCATCTGGGTGGCCAAGTCGCGGCTAATGGCCAACCCCAGCCCCTGTCCTGGCTTAGAAAGATCCGCCCGAAAGAAAGGGTCAAAGATCCGCTCCAGGTTCTCGGGGTGGATGCCGGGGCCATT
>NZ_JANSJB010000068.1:2420-11714 GCF_047462355.1 Synechococcus sp. H55.9
CTGGGATCCCCAGCTCCACAGGCAGGCTCTGGCTCTGGATGGTGTTCGGCAACTTTTCTGGCTCTCGGCATGGATCCAATCTCTAGACTCTCCCGGCGCTGGCAGATCGATCCTAGCCCCATCTCCCCTGCGATCCGCCATAAGGATATCGGGATGAGAGCGGGATCGGTGGCTCATAGCTGGCGGGGCAGGTAGATGTTGAGAATTTCCCCCCGGTGGGCGCGGTGGCGCACGGTGAGGTAGCCCCCCAAGGCGCGGAACAAGGTTTGGGTGACGGGAAGGCTGAGGCTCACTGCACCCGTATCCGGCTGCACGACCAACAACTGCCCAATGGCTTGGGGAGATTTGGGCTCTGAGTCGGCAGCGGCGTTGCTGGCCTCAGGTGTGTTGACCTGAAACTGGAGTTTGACCAGCTCGCCAGCGCTGACCAGCTGGGCGCGAATGTGGCTGCCGGCCGGTGTGCTGCGGGCAATGCGATCCACCATGCCGAACAGCACCGCTTCCAGCGCCTTGGGATCGCTGACCACATCCGGCAGCTCGTCGGGGATCTGCAGCTCCAGTTGGGATCCCCGTCGTTTCACCTGCTCCTGCCAGCGAGGTAGGTTTTGCCGCACCAAGTCCACCAACGCAATGGGCTCTAGCTGGAGCCGACGCCCTTCGCCGGGAGTGGCAGCGGGCATCACCGTTTCCGTGGCCTGGAAGAACAGCCCGAAGCGGTTGATCTGCTCGGTACATTCGCGATCGATTTTCTCTACGTATTCCCGTACCCGTGGCGGCAGGTCGCGCCGCTTCAGAATGAGACTGACCAAGGTGCGGATGGTGCTAAGGGGGGTCTGGATCTCGTGAATGAGAGCCCGCAACAGTTCTGCCTCCGAAAGGCTGCTCTGTTGACCAGAGGACTGGCTCTGGGGAGAGGAATCTGTGGGGGAAGGGGGAGAGGAAGCTGCCGAGAGCCGCCCCTTCTTGGTGTCTTCTGGCCGGGTTGGGGGCGCAGGGGAGTTCTCCACCTCAGCTCTGGCAGGGGGCAGGCAAGCGGGCGAGGAGCCCGATTCGGCCAAGTTCCCTAACAAAAGAAGGCTGCTGAAGCGGGCCAGCACCCGCACATGCGGCTGCATCAGTGGATAGTGGATGGCCAACTCTCGCCAAGCAGCAAGCTGATCCGGCCTGCCCTGTTGAACCCGCTGCTCCAGGCTTTGCCAAGCCCGATGCACCACCTCCGGCTCAAAAGACACCATCATGCCTCTTTGCCGCGTGTGGGGGTGATACCCTTGGGCGGCCACCGCCGAAAAAACAGGGGTGAGCACCAGCAAAAAAGGCTCCTCCACCAAGGGATCCCGCGGCAGGAGAGGGATCACCGTCTGGCCAGGGGTCAGGATCGACTCCGGCGACAGATCGGGGGTAAACAGCCAGGGGGCTTCGCGGGCCGGCTCTTGCAGCTTCAGGTTGGGTTCTGGGGCGTCGATGGGCAGCGGCAGCTGGGGCAGCGGATCCCGCACCACCCAGGGGGGCCACCAAGACACCGGCCCACCGATCACCACGCCAAACCGTCCCACCTCTTGCCATAGCTGGAGCAGGGCTGCCACCGTCTGCTGCCACGAGCGCTCCCCCGCCCCCGGCAACCATTCCGGCAAAGGCAGAGCAGCCCACAAGGCTTCCATCAAGGACAGAAATCGGCGGCTGTTCACAGATCCCTTTGTCCCACCCTTCCCCTGTAGGCTAGCGGTTGTGGTGCTCCCAGGACAGCGGAAAACCTCACCTGCTCCAGGGCGGATCCCCGCCTTGCTCACCCAATCCGTCCATCCGGCAGGGTTGCCCCGCGCAAATTGGCACCGCTGAGGTTAGCCGTGCTTAGATCGGCTCGGGTCAGGATCGCGTCGCCGAGATCGGCGTTTTCCAGGTTGGTGCGCCCCAAGTAGGCGTCCACCAGGTTGGCATGCCTCAAATCGGCCCCGGCCAGATTGGCCCGACTGAGATCCGTCCGCGCCAGCTTGGCCGAGCGCAGGCAACTGGCGGAAAAATCGGCCCCGGCCAGATCTGCCTCACTCAAGTTGGCTTCTGTCAGATTCACCTGGCGCAGTATCGCCTCCTTCAAATTGGCCCGCATCATCTGCACTCCTTGCAGGTTTGCTCCTGTAAAGGCAGCCCCCCTCAGGTCGGTCTCGCTCAGGATGGCTCCCTGCAAACAGGCCTGCTGCAGATTGGCCCCTTGCAAGTTGGCCCTGAGCAGGCTGGCCTCTTTGAGATTGGCCCCGCTCAGGTCGGCCCGCGTCAAATCCGCTCCCGCCAGGTTGGCTCCGCTCAGGTCGGCGCGGCTGAGATTGGCGTTGCGCAACACCGCTCCCCGACGACTATCGAGTCGCAAGTTGGCCCCCCGCAGACAAGCCCCCCCCAAGTTGGCGCTGGTGAGGTTAGCCCAGCGCAGATCCGCATCCAGCAGATTGGCATCCAGCAGCAGGGCCAGGGTCAGGTTGGCCCCATGCAAATCTGCCCCCTGCAAAGTGGCGCCGTGCAACTGAGCATCTCTGAGATCCGCCTCGCTCAAGTCCGCCTGGCTGAGGTTGGCCCCACCGAGGTTAGCCCCAACAAGGTTGGCCTTCTGCAGCTTGGCCCGCCCCAAAAAAGCAAAAATCAAATTGGCACTGCGCAGGTTGGCTTGCGAGAGATCCACCCCGATTAAATCGGCCCGGCTTAGATCCAGGGCGGCTAGGTTTTCGCCCGCAAAGTTAGTGCGTCCTGCCCGGTAGAGGCGGAGCAGCTCCTTGGCATCCATAGGTAGAGAGGGGGAGCTCAGATGAAGCAGTGAGGGGGGATCTAACTGGTGGCCATTCTAGAAGAAAATCACGACGTTTCCCTACCGCTCTGCGCCGCCCTCACCCCAGCCCCTCTCCCAGCCCTCACCCCCAGCCCCTCTCCCAAAGGGAGAGGGGAGTTAGAGCGGCGCGTTGGCGACAGCGTATGGAATTCGAAGGCGATGGCTATGAGTGCTAGACGGGATCCCCAAACAGGGGGTTGGCTCTCAAACCAGTCCGAACAGACGGCGCTCTGCCTCTTCCATACGTTCCAACAGAGCAGCAAATTTCGTAGAGATCTCCTCCACTTCCTGCAAAAAGGCGCGCAACGCCTGGTACTTGAGAACCAAGGCTTCTTCCAGGCTACAGGTTGGGAACTGCTCATCCAACGCCTGGCCCAACTCGCTCAGGGCCTGTTCGATAGCCGCTTTAACCGAGCTGACGCTGCGCCGCACCAGACGCATCACCTCCTGCTCTAGCTGCGGCTTTTGCCGAGTTAGCTCGCTGCTGGCCAACACCTGTCTCAGGGAAGCATAGGGATCCACCAGCTCGCCAGGCACTTCCGGCAGAGCGTGTTCTCCACCGCCGCCGCGAAGGGGCTGCACCAGGCGCCACTCCGATTGCTCCAGCTTTTTCAAAATCCCCCTGAACATTGCGGCGGATCCCTCGACATCCCTCAAGAAGCCGCGCAGCACCTGGTGTTTGAGCGTCAGATATTGGGCGGGATCCTCATCCTGTAGTCCTTCGTCCAGAGCATTGCCCAACTCGCTCAGGGTGTTCTCGATGGCCACCATCAGGGATCCGGCGCTGCGATGGAGCAGTTGGCGGCAGGACTCTGGGATCGCCTGTCGGAGGTCAGAAGAGGGGTTGGGCGATGTTGCCAGAGCTGTAAAAGCCGGAGACCCTATAGAGGGATCCTCCCCATCCTCGACCCAAGTCATGGGGGCGCCAACAGCATCTTCTGTATCGAGCCAATCGAGAGCGACAGAGGCGGGCTCGGCAGCTAACCCTCCACCAGCGGCGGTTTCTGGGGGCACAGAAACGTAAAGAGGCTTCAGCATCTGCAGCACGGCATTGGCGGCTTGGCCATCCTGATCAGGCTCCTGCGACTGTTGCACCGCCTCCTTCAGCCGAGTTTCCAGCTCTTGGGGGGAATTGCAGGCCCTATAAAGGGCTGTGAGCAGCTCATCCAGGCTGTAGCGCCGTAGGGCCGCCAACCCCTGCAGAGTGGGCTCTACTTTGTGGTACAAAGCCGTGAACAGAACCAGCTTGACCCGCAAAGGGCTGGCTTGCCGCATCACCCCTGCCCGCAACTCGAAGGGATCGTAGTCTTGCTTTTGCAGTTGCAAACCCCCGTACTTCAAAGACAAGACAGGCGAGGGCTGAGCCCAAACCGATGGATCTGCTTGCGGCTGTTGATACAAAGGCTCCAGCTTGCTCAGCAGCATCTTGGCGATGCGGGCATACTCGGCTTTTTTGTTGATGCGGCTGATGGCATCTCGAAAGCGCTGGCCCAGAGCATCAAGGGTTGCGTGCTCACGGCAGAGCTGCTCCAGGAGTGCCTTCAGGTCTATTTGGCTCAACTTGCCGACATCGCCTTCCCAGGTGCTGGTGCAGGCAAAGTAAACCAGCTTTTTGACTCGGTCTGCGTACCCGCCCCGCTGCACTTCTTGCACGACAAGGCCCAGGGGATCCGAGACTACCATAGGGAGCTGCCAAGCAGGAGTATGCCGAATCTAAGCTTACGAGGGTCTTTGCGGTTTTTGAACAGGGCTGGGTATCTTGCTGGGCAGAATAGCATATCCTTCCCAGGCAGAACCCACCTGATGTTTGCCCAGGGATCCCCCCTGGAGTTTAGCGGCCTAGTTTTTGCAAGACCCTTTCCGCCTGCACCACATGGCGGTTCAATCCCAGGTTTTCCGCCGGGATCCCCAGGGCCAGGCCCACCAATTGCGGCACATGCAGGATCGGGATCCCCAGCTTGCGCCCGATCACCTGCTCCACCTCCGGCTGGCGCGAGTCCAAATTGAGGTGACACAGGGGACAAGGAGTCACCAAACAATCGGCTCCCGCCTCGATTGCTTCGAGGAGGTGCCGGCCTGCCATCGAGAAAGACTGCTGCGGGGCATAGCTGGAAAGGGGCCAACCGCAACACTGGGTGCGCCCGCGATACCAAACAGGGGTGGCCCCCAAATGCTCGAAGAGATCTTCCAGCAAACGGGGATCCCGCGCCACGTCAAAGCGGGAGATATCGTAGGCCCGCAACAGATAACACCCGTAGAAGGCGGCGCAGCGCAGCCCCCACAGAGGCCGTTTCACCTGTCGGGCCAATCGCTCCAGGCCGTAGTCATGAACCAGCACCCACAGCAAATGGCGCACATCGCCGGTGCCTTCGTAGCAGCTCTCACAGCTTCCTTGCTGGCACAGGGTTTGCACCCGGTGAAAGTACTCAGGATCCGCGGTTTTCGCAGCTTTCAACTTTTCATTCACGCGGCCCAACACCCCCTGGCAAGTGCTGCAGTGGGTGAGCATCGGCAACCCCAATGCCTCTGCCAAAGCCAGGTTGCGGGCATTCACCGTATCTTCCAGCAGCTCCGATTCTTCCTTGAAGGTGCCGGAACCACAGCAGGAAGCTGCCTCCAGCTCCACCAGTTCGATGCCCAAATGCCGCGCGATCCGGTTGGTAGAGTCGTACAGCTCGCGACAAGCCCCCTGGGCCACACAGCCGGGGTAGTAGGCGTAGCGCCAGGATGAAGGGAGGGCCGCAGTCATGAGAAGAAGCGAAAGAGCACTGGGTTTGCGATTGAGATGGGGGCTCTGGTGAACAGAGGCTAGCGCCTATTCCCCTTCAGGGGGCGCTGCTGTCTTGGCATCCCAAGCAGCCTCTGCCCCGTAAGAGTCGATATCAATGGCCTGGGAGCCCCCCATAGCCAACAGGGCCAGTAGGGATCCCAACTGCCACCACACCAAGCCTGCCGTACTCAGCACCAGGATTCCACCCACCCAACTGGCCAGAGTCAGAGACAGGCCAAAGACGTTCAAACACGCCACCACAAAACCAAGGGTAAACAAACAGCAGAGACCGTAGGTGAGGATCACCCCAGGAGTCCGGTAGCGAATTGTTGCCTGGCTATCTCGGTTGAGCTGCCAAAGGGCTACCTGGTATTCCAGCTTATCTTTGAAAATGATGCCGAAGATAAGAGCAAAAAAGCTAAGCAGGGCAATGGCGGAGTAAATGGGGGGATTAACAAAAGAACTGGAGAAGTTGCCGCCAGCGTAAAGGGGTTCCATGGGCCTCACCTCGGTTCGGGATCCAGGCTTTTAGCTTAACATTTCTTAGTACTAAAGATATCTAGGCTGCAACGAAGATTTGCCAAGGCGGTTCGGATGGCACTAGAGTAGCGTCAAGTCTTGCCAGCCCGTCGTCTTTTGCAAGTGTCTTGGGTGAGGTCATCATGCCGCTTATCCCACAGGGGTTGCGCCCCCATTGTCATCTCCTCCGGGCAGGGATCCCGTTGGTTGGTGCTTTGGCTTTGGGGGCCTGCTGGAGCAACCGCATAGGTGCCGAGTTGCCCACATCGGCTCAGAATCCTTTTCCCCCCATCCCCACCCCACCACCACCCCTGCCTTCCCCCAGTGGGACTCCGGGCCTTCCCCCCTGGTGGCCCCGCGCACAATCGCCGGGGTGGAAAGATTCTCCCTATGCGGGGGTCTTGTCTGGCTTTTTGCAGGGATTGGCGGCCCAAGGGGGAGCGCTCTCACAACAGGGGATCCTGCTGTGGACGCCGCAGGGGGAGCTGTTGGCGGAGCACCTGCTGGATCGGCCTTTGCCGGTGGGGGCCTTGGATCAGTTGGCCATCAGCTTGATGGCTCTGGAGACTTGGGGCTACGAGCATCGCTTTGAAACCCGGTTCTACACCACAGGCCATCGGTCAGGCCACCGCCTGACGGGAGATTTGATCCTCGTGGGCAGCGGGGATCCCTATTTCACAGAGGCAAATGTGGCCGAGCTGGCCCGTCACTTACACAGCCTTGGGATTCGCCAGATCGACGGGGATGTGAAGGTGGTGCCCCCCTTCCGTTTGCTGGGCCAGCCCGATCCTGTGGCCGGCGCCCGGCGTCTGGCAGAGCTTCTCAGCGGTACCCAACAGCCCCATCCGGTTGCCATTGGCGGCTCTGTGTCGCTCCTGAGGGATTGGCCTGCAGATGCCCATTGCCTGGCCGTCTACACCTCGCTGCGCCTGGGATCCCTGCTGCAACTCCTCAACGGCAGCAACGACCGGGCCATGGCAGAAGCCCTGTTGGCGGAGCTGGGGGGCAAAACGGCCCTGCTGGAGTACCTGCGGCAGCGATTGGTGGCTCAGCCCATTGCCCGCCTGGATCCCCAAATGGCCCCTGCTGAGCAAGACATCCGCCTTGGAGAAGGAGGGCAAGCACTGTACCTCTCCCCTCGCGCCCTAGCTCATCTCTGGGAACACCTGCTGGATCTCACAGATGGGGATCCGACTCGGATCCTGCCCAGAGCAGGCATCGGCCACAGCACCCTGAGGGCGCGCACCTTGCCCCCAGGTACGACTGCCCAGGTGGGATCCGCTGCGGAGCGGCTGATGCTGATGGGGCAGTTGCCCAATGGCCACAACTTCATCTTGCTCAACCACAGTCCCGATCTGGGCGTTTTGCGCCGGCAACAGGATCAGTTCCTGCAGCAGGTGCTGGCCGTTGGGGAGCCTCTCCGCTGAACTGTGCCCCGCCCTCACCCCCAGCCCCTCTCCCAGAGGGAGAGGGGGGCAGCGTTCAGGACTGAAAAAGGCGGGAATAGAGCTGCTGGTGGGCTTGGCAATCGCGCTCGTTGAGGGGGGCGAAGCTGCTCAGGGCAGGCCAATTGAGAGCAGGATCCCGCCGGACAACCGGCAGGATCTCCTGCTGCACCACGGTCTCAATCGGCTCATACAATTGGGCCAGCAGACTTTGCCCCTCGCTATGCCCCAAAGGCACCAAGCGCACCGCCGCCGAGACCCACCCGGTGAGGGAGGCAAACAAAAAGGCCCGTAGGGTATCTTCCAGCCCAATGCCTGCCTGAGCACAGATCCAGCCGAAGGCCAAGGGATGATGCCACGGCTCCCCCACTGCTTGGGGGACGGAGATTCCCCAGGTGCGTTCTGCCAGTTGAGTCAAACGCTTCCCCAGATCCAAGCTGGCTTGCCGCGGCTCCGCCGCCCAACGGGTGGCTTGCAATTGCCGCTGCAGCTTCTCTACTCCCGACGGGGATCCCGCTTGCGCCAAACGGTGGGCCAGGGCACAGGCTCTGCCCTCAATGGGGGCCAAGCTCATGTGCAAAACCCCCAGCAGATACTGCTGCACCCCGACCCGATCCCGAAGTTGACCCGCCTGAACCGCCGTTTCCAAACCCCACGAGTGGCAATAACCACCAATCGGCAGGGCAGAATCGGTAAGCTGCAGCAAAAGATAGAAAGCGTTGCTCGATCCCCGCGAAGCAAGTTGGGAGAAAGGTTCGCCGCGCATCTTCACGAAGCTTTAGCGGGGGCGGATCAGGCCGTAGCCGCCGTGGTTGCGGACGTAGATGACGTTGATCTCGCCGTTTTCGATATTGCGGAAAACATAGAAGTCGTGATCCACCAGCTCCAACTGGTGCAGCGCTTCTTGAACTGACATGGGAGGCATGGCGAAGTATTTGGTGCGCACCACCTCAGCCGGCAACTCCGGCTGCCGTTCGGTATTAAGCGGATCGGTAACAGGCTGCTGGGACACCGCCCAAGAGGTTTTGGGGGCGTGGCGGGTGCGGTGCACGCCATTGCGTTCTTTGTATTTGCGCAGCTTGCGGGCCAGCTTGTCGGCCACACGATCGATGCTGGCATAGAGATTTTCGCTGCTTTCTTCCGCCCGGATAACGGTGCCATTGGCGTAGACGGTCACTTCGGCAGATTGGCTGGCACTGATACGGGGGTTGCGGGCTACCGATAGATTGACATCAACCTCACTGGTGATCTGGGCAAAATGGCTGACAGCACGCTCAATTTTTTCTTGAACGTAGCTGCGGATGGCGTCGGTAATCTCGACGTTCTTCCCTTGGATCACAAGCTTAGTCATGGAGACTCTCCCAGTTGTATCGGTTTACGCCTAAAGTTAGCGCCTTACCCTCGCAAAGGATCCCTAGAAAACAGCCCCCACCTCAGGCATGATCGCGGCCCGGCAACTTGCGAAAAGGGGCCATGCAAGCGGCACTAACCTCTTGGGTTAAGTCTAAGTTAACACCTCCCCTCGGGTTCCCGACCAGGAGTTAAGAATAAATTTAGGCTGTCTTAACTCTTGATGGCTCGCACACCAGTGCGATTGCTCGGGCAAAGAGGGATCCCTAGAATTCAGAACCCTAAGTTAAGTTAGGTGGAGAAGGTATGAAGCAAAGGGCTGGAGAGAGCAATCTTGCCGGCGAAACTTGAAATACTTTCTTTTGCTAACACTT
Organism: Synechococcus sp. H55.9; assembly: GCF_047462355.1. Taxonomy (NCBI): domain Bacteria; kingdom Bacillati; phylum Cyanobacteriota; class Cyanophyceae; order Synechococcales; family Synechococcaceae; genus Synechococcus; species Synechococcus sp. H55.9. Next base: position 11,691 of record NZ_JANSJB010000068.1, read on the forward strand.
GAATTCGACTCTGCGGATCGGAGA
>NZ_JANSJB010000068.1:11814-15101 GCF_047462355.1 Synechococcus sp. H55.9
CTCGCTATTGTCAATACCTAAAAGAGGGAGCCGAGTTGTTCAAGGAAACTCCCATGCAGTCGAGAAAAGCAGCGGCTGCTGAACCGGCACCTTCCCCCAGTCCGAATATCCCTCTATTCTTCCCGTCAATATCCCTCTATTGGGTCATTATACAACCTGGTGTGGGCCGCAGCGGCAGGGGACGCTTTGTCTGGCCGGGGCAGAAACTGACAGAGAAGATGAAGAAGTGCTAACTGAAATTAAGGTTTTTATCAAGATAGAGTTTCTGTGAAGCCATCGTTCCCAGAAGTAGCAGGTCTGAGAAGCTGTTTTTGGCCTCTGGGTTGGTGGCCGGTTCTGCTAGGGTTAAGGCCGGTTTGTGGGCAAGAAGTGGGGTGAACTCGGTGGGCAAAGGGATCCCGTTGCAGGCGGCGGCGCTGTTGGACAGAGCAGAAGCGGCTCTGCAGGAGCGCTTTCAGGCGATGGACCAGGTTCTCAGGGAGAACCTGGCGCGGGTGTTGCGGGCCTTCCACGACCAGCAGGTGGGATCCCACCACTTTGCCGGCGTATCGGGCTACGGCCACGACGACCGGGGGCGAGAGGTGTTGGATCGGGTGTTTGCCCAGATCATGGGCTGTGAGGCGGCGCTGGTGCGGCTGCAGATGGTCTCCGGCACCCATGCCATTGCCTGTGCTTTGTTCGGGGTGCTGCGCCCGGGGGATGAGCTGTTGGCCATCACCGGCCCCCCCTACGACACTCTGGAGGAGGTGATCGGCCTGCGGGGATCGGGGCGGGGATCCCTGCGGGAGTTCGGCGTTACCTATCGCCAGTTGGATCTGCGGAAGGGCGATGTCGATTGGCAGGCTCTGAAAACCGCTCTCAGACCGCAAACCCGCCTGGTGCACATCCAGCGCTCCTGTGGCTACAGTTGGCGGCCCAGCTTCTCCATTGCCCAGATTGCCGAGATGATCCAGATCGTCAAAGCACAAAACCCGGAGGTGGTGGTCTTGGTGGACAATTGCTATGGCGAGTTTGTGGAAACCCAAGAGCCAACCCATGTGGGCGCCGATCTGATCGCCGGATCCCTGATCAAAAATCCAGGCGGCACCCTCGTCCCAGCGGGGGGCTATGTGGCGGGGCGGGCCGAGCTGGTGGAGCAGGCTGCCTGCCGGCTGACGGCGCCGGGGATCGGCTCGGAAGGCGGGGCCACCTTCGATCTCAACCGGCTCCTGTTTCAAGGGTTGTTTTTGGCCCCGCAGATGGTGGCCGAAGCGGTCAAGATTGCCCACCTGGCCGCCCAGGTGTTTCACGATCTGGGCTACCCGGTCTCGCCTCTGCCACAAGCGCCCCGCACCGACATCATTCAGGCCATTCAACTGGGATCCCCGCAGAAGTTGCAGGCTTTTTGCCGCGCCATTCAAAGCAGCTCGCCGGTGGATTCCTACCTCACCCCGATCCCAGAAGTGATGCCCGGCTATGCCGATCCGGTGGTGATGGCGGCAGGCACTTTTGTTGCGGGCAGCAGTGCTGAGCTCTCTGCCGACGGGCCGATGCGGGATCCCTACACCGTCTATTTGCAGGGGGGAACCCATCTTGGCCACGGGCGGCTGGCCCTGGAAGCCGTCTTACAAGCTTGGGATTCCCTGTGAAGTTACCCACCCGCCCCGGCAAACCAATGGATAAAATTGAGGCGTGGTTTTGGCTCATAGGGGCGGGGAGTCTTGTCGATGTTGAGCTTGTGTCGTTCTTTCGCACTTCCCCGCCGCTGGGGATCCTGTTTGGCCCTGAGTCTGGTGGCGCTGGGGCTGTCCAGCAGTTGTCGGTGGTTGGATCTGCTGCAAGAGAGGAGCGCGCAGGTGGGATCCTCCCTTGCTTCTTCTCCCCTGTGGAGAGATGGCCGAACCCTGGCGGGAACCCTCAGCCCTGAAGATCTGAGCAACCCTCAGGATGGCAGCTTTTGGGATGAGATTTCGATTACATCTCAGCCGGGGCAGATCCTGATTGCGGCCCTGGAGAGCGAAGATTTCGATGCTTACCTGGAGCTGGTGGATGGCCAAGGACGGGTGATCGGCTTTGACGATGACTCCGGCCCAGATATAAATGCCTTGTTGGCGGTGCGTCTGCCAGAGGGCGGCACCTACACCCTGCGAGCCACCAGCTTTGAGCCAGAATCCACCGGCAACTACCGGCTGACCTATGTCCTCACCCAGATCGATTGGCAGCAAACTCCATCAGGCCGTCTGCAGGAGGGATCCCTGCAGCACCCCGAGGATGGCAGTTGGATGGACGAATATCCCATTGCCGCTCGCGCCGGCCAGATCCTGATCGCCTCCCTAACCAGCGCCGACTTCGATGCTTTTTTGCAACTGTTGGATCCCAGCGGAGAAGTCGTGGCTTGGGATGACGACCAAGGCGGCGGAACCGATGCTCTGATGATTGCCTTTCTGCCCCGCACCGGCACCTATACCCTGCGGGCCAACACCTATGGGCCAGGAGAAAAAGGGGCTTATGAGCTGCAGTACACCTTACGCTAGCACCCAGGCTCGTCAAGGTTCTTCCTCTTCTGGTGAAGGAGAGCGGGCAGTTTTTACCTTAAGGCCGATAGGGTGATGACCAGATTTTGACGGGAATCGTTATTTTTTCTATAGTTATGCTAAGTAGCGGTGAAAACCTTGCGAATTTTGCGCTCCCCTCTCCCGCTCCAAAGGGGAGGCTACTCATCTATGGCGGTGCAGGGCGCTGCGGAGATGTTTTAGACCGGCTTGAAATGGCTATGGCTAAGGTTAGCAACCTCTGGTTTTCTTCAAGCTTTCTGAACAAGGATGGTCGGCACTTACTGAGGTTTATGGGAAAGCATGACATCTTATCCTAAGTTGTGACGGAGCTGAAATATTGCTCTCACAGGTGAGGTCTTTTTTCTAGAATCAGGTCAATGGCCTAGACCATTCTTTTGCAGCTAGCCCCTATCCCCACAAAATGGATGCCATGACTCCTGAAATGGTACGCCAGTTTTGGTCTTTGGTCAGCGAGATTGGCAGGCCAGATTGGCTCACAAAACGCGATGACGACTTGGTGAATCTGCTTCTGAGCGCCTGCCAGAGAAAACATGTCCTCAGCAGTGTCGATGCCTCGGTGCTCAATCGCTACATCAGCATTCGCTTGCCCTTGATTCGCGATATCCTCGTTGAGTGAACGACTCCCGGCACTCATCTTCGTTGAGTAAACACAATTCACAAATACAGTGCGGGGCTTCCCGCCGATTAAGCTAAACCGAGAGAGGACAAGGCTTTCCCAATCATGCTGACCGC
>NZ_JANSJB010000069.1:0-14528 GCF_047462355.1 Synechococcus sp. H55.9
CTCAGCCTCAGCGGTGATGGGGAGCAGCTCACCTTCTACAAAGCCAACAAGCTCTCCCCCAAAGAGGTGGAACAGCGCAAGGCCACCGGCAAGCCCATCTGCGAGAAATGCGGGGGCGTGGGCTACAAAGGCCGGGTGGGGGTGTACGAGTTCATGCGCATGAACGACCGCCTGGCGGATTTGATCAACAAAGAAGCTCCCACGGAGGTGATCAAAGAAGCAGCGGTGGAAAGTGGCATGAAAACCCTGTTGGCCTACAGTCTGATGTTGGTGAAGCAGGGCCTGACCACGCTGGAGGAGGTGGATCGGGTAACCCTCACCGATAAAGGATTGGAAAGCGAGCTGAAAGCCCGCGCCAAGGCTCTCAGCACCTGCCGCAACTGCGGTGCCGCCCTGCATGTAGACTGGATGGACTGCCCCTATTGCCTGACGCCGAAGTTTTAGAAAACCGGGCTTGTCACTTGACGAGGCTGGGGTGCCGACTATAACAGTCCTAGACAGGGATCCTGTACCGTTGTTTCTTCAACATCGCTTTGGCCGACGGCTCTTTGGATAGATAGCTTTACTGACTTCTACTGACTTTGGAGAACCCAAACCTATGCCCCAACTGATGATCGAAGACTTGATGGAGGCAATCGTCCAGAAGGGCGGTTCCGACATTCATATTTCGGTGGGTTTGCCCCCCTACTTCCGCATCAATGGCGAACTCCAGCCAACAGAGCACGAGCCCCTCACGCCTGAAGAGGTGCAGCGGCTCATCTTCAGCATGTTGAACAACACCCAGCGCAAACACCTGGAGCAGAACTGGGAGTTGGACTGCTCCTACGGCGTGCGTGGGATCGGGCGCTTCCGCGTCAACGTCTACCGGGATCGCGGCACCTATGCCTGTGCCATGCGGGCGTTGGCCTCTGAGATCCCCAACATCGACAAGCTGGGCCTGCCGGATGTATGCAAAGAAGCCGCCCGCCTGCCACGGGGTCTGGTGCTGGTGACCGGCCCCACCGGATCCGGCAAATCCACTACGCTGGCCTCCATGATCGACATGATCAACCGCGAGCGGGCCGAGCATATCCTCACCATCGAGGATCCTATTGAATACATCTACACCCCCATTCGCAGTATTGTTCACCAGCGGCAGTTGGGGGAAGACACCAAGAGTTTTGCCAATGCCCTACGGGCGGCCATGCGGGAGGATCCGGATGTGATCCTGATCGGGGAGATGCGGGATCTGGAAACCATCCAGTTGGCCATTACCGCCGCCGAGACGGGCCACCTCTGCTTTGCCACGGTGCACACCAGCTCTGCTGCCCAGACGGTGGATCGCCTGGTGGACGTGTTCCCGCCGGAGCAGCAGCAACAAATCCGCGTGCAGCTCTCCAACTCCCTCAAAGCCGTCTTCTCGCAAACTTTGGCCCGCCGCCTCAACCCCAAGCCAGGAGAACCGGGGCGGGTGCTGGTGCAGGAGATCATGGTGGTGACGCCGGCCATCGCCAACTTGATTCGGGAGGGCAAGACCGCCCAGATCTACTCGGCCATCCAGACAGGGGGTAAGCAGGGCATGAAGACCCTGGAGCAGGATCTGGCCAACCTCTACCTGCAGGGCAAGATCGACTTCGATACGGCCATGTCCAAGACCTCTCGCCCTGAGGAGTTGCAGCGACTTTTGGGCAACGTCACCGGGCCATCGCCAGCCGCGGCAGCTCAACACCAGCGGCCCGCAGCGGCTGCCGCCCGTCGCTAAACGCTGGCTCCAGGGATCCCTGGCTGAGAGTTCCTCGCCAACCTCTGGCCGCCGGCCCCATTTGTAGCTAAGCTCTAGCTGAAGAGAGCGTCGGTTTGTCTAAGGTTGCGAGACTGAGCCAAGGGATCCCATTCCGGCGTGTCGAACTAACGATCCAAGCAGGGGTAAGCCATGCCGCGCTACAAGGTTCGGGGGCTAAAGGCCGGTCAGCCGGTGCGCCTGACAGTGGTGGCCAACAATTTGACCGAGGCCCGCGCACGGCTGCGCCGGGAGGGCGTTTTTGCCAAACAGGAAGACATCCAGGAAGAAAAGCCCTTCTTCTCCCTGGATACCTCTTTTGATTTCTCGATGATGGGATCCATCGACATTCGCGACAAGGCGGTGTTCTCGCGGCAATTTGCTGCCCTGATCAACGCCGGCGTGTCGATGGTGCGCTCCCTAACCATTATGGAGGAGCAGACCGGCAACCCCAAGCTCAAGAAATACCTGCGGGCGATTCGAGCGGAAGTGGAGGCGGGGAAGAACCTGTCCGATTCCATCCGCCCTTATCCGGATGCCTTTGACGGCCTCTACTGCAGCATGGTGCAGGCGGGGGAGGTGGGCGGTGTACTCGACGAGGTGCTCAACCGGCTGGCCAAGCTGCTGGAGGACATGGATCGCCTGCAGAAGCAGATTAAATCGGCCATGACCTACCCGGTGGTGGTGACCATTTTGGCCGTCTTAATCTTTTTGGGCATGGTGCTGTTCATCTTGCCCACTTTTGAGAGCATCTACAACGACTTGGGGGGGGAGCTGCCCGCCTTTACCCAGTTTTTTATCAACATCAGCAAGTTCCTGCGCACCCCCCAGTACAGCTTAGGCCTGGTGGGCTTTTTGGTGGCGGTCTTTTTTGCTTTCCAGCGCTTTTACCGCACCCCCGCCGGCAAGGAGACCATTGATGCTCTGGCCCTCAAGCTCCCCATTTTCGGCGACCTGATCCAGAAATCGGCGGTGGCCCGTTTTTGCCGCACCTTTGGGGCCCTCACCCGCTCCGGGGTGCCGGTGCTGACTTCTTTGGAGATCGTGCGCGACACTTCCGGCAACCAGGTGGTGGCCAACGCCATCGACGCTGCCCGCCAATCCATCTCAGAGGGGGGGCAGATCGCGCCGGCCCTGGATAAGGCCAAGGTCTTCCCGATCATGGCCATCCAGATGATCAGCGTGGGCGAAGAGACGGGGGAGCTGGATGCCATGTTGATGAAGACGGCGGACTTCTACGAGCTGGAGGTGGAGGAGGCGGTGCGCGCCCTCACCAGCTTGATCGAGCCGCTGATGATCGTGATCTTGGGCGGGATGGTGGGCTGCATCATCGTGGCCATGTACCTGCCCATGTTCAACGTGTTTGAGCTAGTGAAGTAGCGACTGAATCCCCAGGGCAACCAGAACCCATCGGGAGGAGGAAGGGATCCATGCTGCGGCGGTGGTTGGTGGCCCTGGTGGTGTTTTTGGGAGTGGGGCTGGCGGTCTTGCTTTCGGAACAGCCGACGGGATCCCTGCTGGGGCGGGTGGAGCTGCCGGCAGGGGTGGCGCCGGGGAACGTCCAGGTGATTGCCGCCGGCCCGGTGAGCCGCAGCATCAGCCCGTCTGCGGAGGGCGAGTACCGCCTGGATCGATTGCCCGTTGGGGAATACCGGGTGACGGTGCGGGGATCCGGCCTAGAGACGGTCTCCAGCGAGAGACCCGTGCAGGTGCGGGAAGGGGCGATAGCTTCTGCTCCTCTCCTACGCCCGCAGCTTCTGCCCCCCAGCCTCTACCTCTACAGCCTCAGCTCGGTGTTCACGACCGCAGAGCCGGCACGGCTGCAGTGGCGGGCCAGTGGCCTGGGAGCGGTGCAGTTTGCCCTCTACCGCTTTTCCCTGGCTGATTTGGAAGGATCCCCTTTCTTGCGGGATCTGGCCGATGCTGGCTATGGATCCCTGGCTCCGGATTTGTATTCCATCCTGCGAGGAGAGCTGGTGCGCCGTTGGCAGCAGCCGCTGGGGGGAGAAGAGCTGACCCGCACCCTGGAGCTGGGGATCCTGCCGCCGGGGGCCTACTGGCTGGAGGCGGAAGGCCAACAGCCGCGGCAGGCGGCGGCGCCGCTGCCTTGGGCGGGGGAGTGGCTTTTGGTGAGTGACCTGGGCCTCATCCAGAAACAGGATGCCAGCCAGTTGGTGGTGCAGGCGGTGCATTTGCGGGAATTGCGTCCTCTGCCGGGGATCCAGATCCAAGTTTTCGGGGAGTGGAGGGATCCCCTCATTGCCACCACCGACGAGGAGGGGCTGGCCCGGTTTAGCTTGCCGACAGGGGAGAGATCCTCGCTGGTGGTCTATGGCCACAGCGCCGACAACACGTTGCAGGCTTTGTCCCGCAGCTATGCCTATGGCTGGAACCAGCCCCACCGCATCTACGCCTACACGGATCGTCCCCTCTACCGCCCCGGCCAGACGGTCTATTTTCGCGCCCTGGTGCGGGAGCACGACCGCCTCACCTCGGCAGGCCAGCCGGTGCAAGTAACCCTCACCGCCCCCGACGGCGATGTGCTGGGCGAGCAAACCCTGGCCACCAACGCTTTCGGCAGCGTCCACGGGCAGTTTCAATTGCCGGAGGAAACCCCCCTGGGCAGCTACGGCCTGGAGTGGCGGGTGGCCGGGCCGCAGGGATCCAGCCGCGAGTACACCGCCTTTGAGGTGGGAGCCTACCGCAAACCGGAGTTTGAGGTGAGGGTGGTGCCCGACCGGCCTTGGCTGGTGCGGGGGGGATCCCTGAAGGTACAGGTGGAGGCCGAGTATCTTTTCGGGGCGCCGGTGGCCGCTGCCCAGCTTCGCTACTGGGTTTACAGCAGCCCCGACTGGAGCCTGCGCTACGGGCTGTTGCCCCGTTCGGGGGCAGAAGACTATTTTGCCGGCGACCTGGGAGAGGAGCAGGGCTACTACGGCGGCTACGGGGGGCTGGTGGCGGAAGGAGCAGGGGTGACGGATGCCCAGGGGCGGGCGGAGTTTCGCCTGGAGCGCCTGTTGCAGGATCTGGACTGGGAGGAAGACAGCTACTGGGGCCCGCAGGAGGTGCAGCAGTTGCGCATCGAGGTGGAGGTGAGCGATATCAGCCGCCGCAGCGTGACCGGAACGGCACGGGCCTGGGTGACGGCCGGCCAATTTGCCCTCTTTGCCGAGGCCGATCGCCACCTGCCCGCTCCAGGGGATGTCATCACCTACCGGCTGCAAGCCCGCGACTACGACGGCCAACCGGTCAGCACCGCCGGGGAGCTGAGCCTGGAGCGCTGGCGCTGGGATCCCCAGAGCAGCGTCTACCGACGGCAAGCCACTCTGCTGCGGCAATCTTTTCAGGTTGTCAACGGCGAGGGCAGCCTGGTTCTGCGCCTGCCCGCCGACCTGGAGCCGGGAGACTACCGGGTGCGGCTGACGGCCCAGGATCCTCGTCGCTACCGCGTGCAGGAGGTAGACCATCTCTGGGTGGTGGAGCCGGGCAACCCCCTGCCAAGTTGGGGATCCCTGCCCAGCCTGGAGGTGGTGGCGGATCGCCAGATCTACGAAGTGGGGGAAGAGGCCCAGCTCCTGATCGTCTCGCCGCTGCCGGATCTGCCGGTGCTGGTGGGTCTGGAGGGATCCCGGCTGCACCAGGTACAGGTGCTGCGCCTGCAGGGGCATACGGCCACCCTGCGCCTGCCCATCCGGGAGGAGTATCGCCCCAACCTCTACGTCACCGCCACCGTCCTCGGCCCGGAGCGGCGGCTGTACCAGAACGGGGCTCTGCTGCGGGTCTCGCCGTTGGATCGCTTTTTGCAGGTGGAGCTGCAGACGGATAAGCCCACTTATCAACCAGGGGAGACGGCCCAAATTCAAATCCGCACCCGCAACGCCCAAGGGCAGCCGGTCAGCGCCGAGGTGGGGCTGGGGATCGTGGACAACGCCCTCTACCTGCTGCGGCCCGACTTCACCCCCGATATCCGCCGCTTCTTCTACGGGCGCCAGGACAACCAAGTTACCACCACCACCTCTTTCCCTCAGCAATACCCCGGTGGTGCCGACAAGCTGGCCGGCCAGGTGCGGGAAGACTTTCGCGATACCGCCGCCTGGTTCCCGGATTTGGTGACCGATGCCGATGGCTTAGCCCAGGTCCAGGTGCGCTGGCCGGACAACCTGACTACCTGGCGCTTGACCGCCCGCGCCGCCACCGCCGACACCCAGGTGGGCTCCGCCCTAGCCACCGTCGCTGTCAGCAAAGACCTCTTGGTGCGCCTGGCCACCCCCCGCTTTTTCCGGGTGGGGGATCGGCTCACCTTAGCGGCCATCGTGCAAAACCGCACCGGTCAAGCCCAAGCAGTGGAAGTGGGGCTGGAAGTGCCCGGAAACCTAGAAGTGCAGGGCCCCCAACGGCAACGCCTGACCGTGCCCGCCCAAGGGGCGGAGCGGGTGGAATGGCCGCTGCAGGTGCTGGGGGCCGGCGATACCCCTGTGCGGGTTTGGGCGCAAGGGGAGGGGCTGCAGGATGCGCTGCAACTGCGGATCCCCAGCCAGCCCTTGGGAGCAGTACACCGCTTCTTCCAAACGGGGCGGCTGCAGGCGAACAGCCTTGAGCTGCCTTTGGATTGGCCGGCCACTTGGGTGCCGGGATCCCGACACCTGCATCTGGAACTGGCCGCCAGCCCGGCAGCGGAGCTTTTGGGGCCGTTGGACTATCTCGTCCAGTTCCCCTATGGCTGCACCGAGCAGACCTTGAGCCGCTTTTTGCCCGCCTTGGCGGTGGCCCAGGCCAGCAAGCAGTTGGGCTTGAACCTGCGCTCGCCCACCCTGGAGCGGCTGCCGCGGGTGGTTCGAGCCGGCCTGCAGCGGCTGGAGGACTCCCAGAACTACGACGGCGGCTGGGGCTGGTGGGCCTACGACACCAGCAACCCCTACCTGACCGCCTACATCCTGCAGGGCTATCATCTCGCCCAGGCCGCTGGCTATGCCCTCAAGGAGTGGCGGGTGCAGCGGGCTTTGGAGTACCTGGCTGGGCAGCAGTTCCAACCCCTCTCCCCCGATCTGCGGGCCTTTGTGGCCTACAGCCTGGCCCTCTGGGATCCGGCGCTGGTGACTGCCGAGCTGCCGCCGCCGCCGCAGCTTTCCACCTTTGGCCTGGCCTACCGCGGGCTGGCCGCCCTGCAACAGGGCCAGCGGGATCCCGCCCAAGCGGCTCTGGATGAGGTTCTAGAGCGGCGGCAAAGGGATCCCCAGGGGCGCTGGTTTCTTCCTGCCGCCTCCGCCCCGCCAACCGGCGAGCGCTCCACCTACGACGACCTGGAGGTGGCCGGGCCCCTCTTGCAACTGGCCGTGCGCCTGCAGGATGGCCGCGCTGGCGAGATCGCCACCGCCCTTCTCCAGCAGCGGCAGGACAACCGCTGGCGCACCACCAAAGCCACCGCCGACGCCCTCCTGGGCCTGGTGGCCTACTACCAAGCCCAGCAACAGCAACAGCCTGGCCCCGGCCAGGTGCGGGTGTTGGAGGAGGTGAGCGGAGCTGAACTGGTGCGTTGGCAGGCCGGCGGTGCGGATCCCCGCCAAGTGCTGGACTGGGACGACGCCGAAGTGAGCACCCTGCGCCGCCTGCGTTTGGAAAAATCCGGCCCCGGCCCCCTCTACTACAGCTTGAGGGGAGAAGCTTTTGTTCCCAACCCTCTGCCCTCTCAAAGCCAAGGCTTTGCCGTCGGCCGCAGCTACTTCCGCCTACAGCCCCAACCCCAAGCCAATGGAGAGATCCGCTACCGAGAACAGCTCCTGCGCCCCGGCGAGGCGGTGCGCGCCGGCGAGGTGCTCCTGGCCCGGCTGACGGTGGAAGCTGAGCGCGATAGCCACTATGTGGTGATCGAGGATCCCTTGCCCAGCGGCGCCGAGATCACCTCCCAGGATCCGCGGCTGCTCACCGGCTCGGCCCCCGACTACTGGTGGGACTGGTTTTGGACCCATCAAGAAAACCGCGACGACCGCGTGGCCTTCTTCAGCACCGAGCTCAGGCAGGGCCGCCACGAGTTCGTCTACCTCTTCCGTCCAGAGATCCCCGGCCAGTTCCAGGTGGCCCCTGCCCTGGCGGAAGAAATGTACGATCCCAGCCGCTATGGCCGCAGCGCCAGCCACTCCCTCAGCGTTCTTCCCTAAAGATGCCTGTTACAGCCACCTGACCGAAAACAGCGTCAGTGTTGCGCGAGGGCTGAGGCGATGAGGCATTGAGCACGGCTGGGGCGGCCCCAAAGCACCTGCTCCTGTTTGTAGACAACCATGCCGGGCGGGGATCCCTTCGGTTTGAACACCCATTTCGGGCGGGTATACACCACAGGCACCTGTTCGCTGAGGCGACCGCGGCTGAAATGAGCCGCCAAATCGGCAGCCGCCTGCAGATCCTCGCTTTCGGCCACGGCGCCGGGGGGCAAGCGCAGCAGCACATGGCTGCCGGGGATCTCCTGGGCGTGAAACCACCAATCGTGTTCCTGGGCCACGCGAAAGGTCAGTTGGTCATTTTGCAGGTTGTTGCGCCCCACCCAGATGGGGAAGCCACTGGGGCTGGTAAAGCGATGGGGGTTGAAGGGTTGTGGTGGGGAATGCTTTGATCCCATCCGTGAGGATTCTGTCCCGCTGTGGCGAGCAGGACTCTCCAAGTAGCGCTGTTGGATCAGCTCGGTCTCAATTTCCTTGAGGGCGGCCAAGTCTTGGGGATCCCGATAGGTTTCCAGATGCTGCAGAGACGCTTCCACCTGCTCCAGGTATCTGATCTCCTGCTCTACCGCCTCTTGCAAAGGCCGCACAGCTTCCTGAGCCCGTTTTTGTTTGCGGTGCTTGCGGTAGTAGGCTTGGGCATTGAGAATGGCATTTTTCTCCGGGTCGAGCGGGATCTTGATCGTCTGGCCGCTGGCAAAATCTGGCAGCTCGATGTGGTGCAGCCCTGGCCGCCAGAGGTGGAGGTGGGCCATCAACAAGTCGGCAGCTCGTTTCGAGGCTTCCGCTTGGGTGGATTCGGCCAGCATCGTCTCAAATTGCTCTCGCCGCTGATAGAGCTTTTTCAGCAGGGTGGACACCTTTTGCAGCAGGCGGTGGCGCTCTCGCTCAAACTGTTCGCGGTTGAGCTGAGCTTGGTAGTAGTCTTCCAGAAGTTGGTGCAAGGACTCCGTCGGAGGGCTGACGGGACGGCTTGCCCAACCGAGGACGGTGTATCCCTGGGGAGTGGGCGCCGGCTCAAACCGGCCTGTTTCCAGACGGGTGAGCCAGTCCTGCCACCTGGCAAACAGCGCCTGCCAATCATGGACAGACAGGTGATCGCTGGGGGTCTGCGGCGGGATCCCAGCCTGATGACACATCGCTTCCACCAAATGCCGACTGAGACCGCGATAACCGTGCAACAGCCGTTGGCCGATGGGGCCGGGGATCAAGGCGATGCGTTCTTGCCAAGAGGAGAAAGGCTCGGATCGCTGTGGGATCGGCGCAGTCAGGGCTGGAGGGGACTCGTAGGGAAGGCCCGGCTGCACCGGACGCACCCGCGATTGCCGCTCGCTCACCCCATGGCCGCTGGCCAAAATCAGGCCTGCCTCGTCCACCAAAATGGCGTTGCTGTGCTTGCCCATCACCTCTAGGTAGAGATGGCGCTGCGGGGGATCCCCGGGCCGAGGGGCAAAGCGACAGTCGATCACCCGTTCCCACTCGTCTGTGAGAGCCAGCGCCGTCAGCGCCAAACCCCTCAGTTGCCGTTGGAGAAACTGGCTAAATTGAAAGCCGTCCGGCTCTTTGGCAGGAGGCTGACAGAGGTGGAGACGCGCCGCTTGGGGATGCCAGCACAACAGCAGGCAGGGGCGGGCAGTGAGCGTGCGCAAACCGATGACCACCGTCCACAGATCGGTCTGTTGGACCCATTCCACGCGGGCGGGCAACCAAGAATCCCGCCCTGCCGCTGCCCCCGTCAGATCCGCCAGCACCGCACGCAGGGTGGTCAGATCAACCGGCTGCATCCCTGTTGCTCCTGGTCGCTACCCAACCCTTGAGGGTTCACTCACGGCCTAATCTTCGTCCTCCTCTTCTTCGTCATCCTCGCCTTCCCATTCCTCGTCCAGATCCAGCAGCAGAGCATAGAGCTGATCGAAAAGCTCTGGAGGCTCATCCGGGGTGAGCAGATAGGGATCCCCTTCCTCGGGCAAAGCAGCATAGATCAAAACGGGATCCAGGGGAGCAAAGATGCCGTATTTCTTCTCTTGGTAGAAAAACGTAGCCAGCAGTTGAAACTCCTGGGCATCTTCTTCGCTCTCGCCCAGCTCGAACACATCTTCCTCTTCGACGGGGGGCAGCTCTCCCTGAACCGTAAGGATGTCAAAGCCATTCTGCTGCAAGGTCAGGTTCAACTCCCCCAAGACCGCCTGGATGGTGGGGATGGCAGCCTGTAGCTCTTCCGGATCCGGCTCGTCCAGGATCCCTTCCATGTCGGCGTCTCCGTTCACCGCCTGGTTGGGTTCCCCTTCCCAAACCAGCACTTTGATCACGGCATCGACAGGAGTGACCAGCGCATAGGTCTGCCCATCGATGACCACCTGCCGCAGAATCTCGCACTTGAGAGGCTGGTTCTGCTCGTCGCGGAGCATCAAGGTTTCATGCGATTCAGTCATTGAAAACAGCCCAGGTTAGGAAAGATGGGGGTGTACAGAAGCCCATTCTCCCATGTTCTGCCCCCTCGCAAAGTTCAGGGATCCCCTGCCAACTCGCCATCAGCACTTTGTGCTTCGGCTGCTCGTTCTGCCTGGGTTAGGGCTTCCAGGGCCAACAAAATCTCTTCTTCTCGGCGGGCGTAGGTGTCTTCGTCAATTTCTCCCAAATCTAGCTGGATTTGCAAGGCTGTAAGCTCTTTTTGCAGGTTTTCTTTGTTATCCAGTTGTGCTTCGGCGCGTTCTTGAATTTGCTCCGCTAGCCAAAGCAAGCTTTGGGCCGGCCACGTCAACAACTGCCAAACCATCTCACATCTCCCAAAGCTAATAAACAACCCCTGCGATCCTATCAACTCGGATCCTCAGATGCCGTCGCCCCAGCTTAGCGCAGAGAGGAGACTAATTGTCCCGGCAGTGCTGCTCGATCCAATCCATCAACTCCCCATCGGAATGGGTGCACAGCCGCTCCCCTGTGATCGGGTCTTGGACAGACCACCAGACCCTGCCGCTACCATCTACCCATTGACGCACGCGCAGCTCATCGCAAGCCGTCAAAACCGCTTTTAGGCTCTGCCAAAGGCGGCGCCATCCTCCAAACAGCGCTGGAGAGGAAGGATCCCTGCTGCCGTACTCGGCTGCCAGTTGCCGCTCCTCTTGCTCTAACAATTCCACCAAGCGGGTGTTGTTGGCCGCTCTGGCTGCTGCCAAACGATGGGCCAGGGAAGCTGCCATGTTGTGGCGATGGCGGGCAAGGAGACTCACCCCACCCCTTTCAGCGGCTGCATTCATGAGGCTGCTCTCCAGCATCAGGAGCTCTACACGATCAATCCTACCGAAAAATCTGTAGTTAAAGATACGGAAAATACCCAAACCATCGATAACGTGTTTTGGAAAGTGGGATTACGGTCATTCCGATCTAGACCCACCTCGGTGAAGCTGAACATTAGTCGGGCCTGCTAGGGATGGATGGTTCCGTCGGGGAGGATGGCCCCGCTCAAGTCAGCAAATCGATCCCAGCCGGGACTTAGTTTTGCGCCCGTTAGGTTTGCTCCTTTGAGAGAGACGTTCAGCAAGTCTGCCTCCCGCAGGTCTGCCCCGCTCAGGTCGGCTCCTTCCAGGTTTGCCCCCCTCAGGTCTGCTGCCCTTAAGTCGGCCCCGCTGAGGTTTTTCACATCAGCCTGGCCGTTAACAATCTCCCAGACCAGCCGCCACTTGGGATCCATCTGCGTTTCGGCAGAGACTAGGGATCCCTCTAGACTGACCCGGCTCAAGTCGGCCCCGCTCAAGTTGGCTCCGCTGAGATCAGCCTGGCTCAGGTCAGCCCCGCTCAAGTTGGCTCCGTTGAGGTTGGCTGCTCTCAAGTTAGCCTGCTTCAAATTGGCCCGGCTCAGGTTGGCTCCGCTGAGGTTGGCCCCACTGAGGTCTAATCCTCTCAGATAGGTCTGGGCCAAGCTGGCCTCGCTTAGATCGACCCCTCGCAGATATGTTCCGTTTAGGTTAGCTCCGCTCAGGTTGGATCCTCTCAGACATGCCTGACGTATCCGGCTCAGGTTAACCCCCCTCAAGTTGGCTTGCCTGAGGTTGACCCCCTCCAGGTTAGCTTCACTCAGATCGGCTTCGGTTAAGTTGGCGTTGTCCAGGTTCGCTCCCCTTAAGTAGGCTCGGCTTAGGTTTGCGGAGCGCAAATCGGCCCCCTCTAAGTCGGCCTCGCCTAGGTATGCTGCACTCAGGTTTGCGCGGCTCAGCTTGGCCCTGCTCAGGCGTGCTGCTTTCAAGTTTGCCCGGCTTAGGTTGGCCCCCTCTAGGTATACCTCGCTCAGGTTAGCCCAGCTCAGATCAGCCCGGCTCAGGTCAGCCTGGTACAGACGGGCTGCTCCCCCCCCCTCTCCTTTCCCTAGGTCGGCTCCCCTCAAGTCTGCCCCACTTAAGTCAAGCCTATCTAGACTGGCTCCCCTCAGGTCAGCCCAGCGGAAGTCTCGCTCTCCGGCTCTGTATCTGGCTTGGATATCTTCGACTTTACGGAGAGGAAGCGGATGCGCTTTTGCTACCTGCACAAGCTCCGGATCCGCTGACTCCAGCAGTGTTTTCCAGGCTGCAAATTGAACTTTCCAAGCCAAACCTTTTTGCATGACGGTTTGGATAACAAGTTGAGCCCCTTTTTCGCCATATTGGAGCGCTTCCTCAATCGCTCGGATTCGCACTTCCAGATCGGGACTGGCTAGGTCTTGCTCAATAGCCACCAAGCCTCCCATGACCGGATCGGAGCCGGCCAATTGCTGCCCACCCAGAACAGGATCAAAGGTTTCCGCCATCCCTACACCTCAAGTTAACCTTCCAACTACCTGCTGCTGCATAAGCCATAGGCCCGGTCAGTTTTGGCAATTACTTCAGCTTGGTAAGCTTCCAGCCCCCAAATCGACCACCAAAATCAGGGATCCCGTAGCCCAAAGCAGCCGCTGTCTGTTGGATCCCTGGGGAGCTAATGGTTTTGGTAGGGCTGCTACATCCCGCCAGAAGACCAGGACTGAGAACTTAGGAGGGGAAAAACGAAGAAGGGCTGTCGACTTCGATGGGGCCCAGCCCTCTTTTTTGCACCAGCGTTCGCAGCTCCTGCACAAGCTGTTGGTCTTGGGAGGCTGTGCGCGCCCCGGACTCGGCAGCCCATGCCTTTAAGTCCTGAATCTGGTCGCGGGCGATGGCGGCCAGAGGAACGGTTTGGCGAATGGCGCTGAGGATGTCCTCCTGGGTAAACTCGCGGGGTGGATCCTGGTTGAAGGCCATGTGCATGGCATCGTAGATGGTCTGTTCAATTTCTGCCCCGCTGAAATCTTCGCTGGCCATGGCCAGCTCAGGGTAGGAGAAATCCCGCAAGCGGTTGGGCCGCAGCCGCTGGATGTGGACTTGGAAGATTTCCTCCCGCTCCCGTTGGTTGGGCAAATTGACAAAGAAAATCTCATCAAACCGGCCTTTGCGCAGCAACTCAGCCGGCAAGATGCGGACATTATTGGCGGTGGCAACAATAAAAACGGGTTTGGTTTTTTCCTGCATCCAGGTAATTAGGCTGCCGAAGACCCGCTTGCTGGTGCCCGAATCTCCTGAAAACTCGCTGTTGACGCCGCCAAAGGCCTTATCCAACTCATCAATCCACAAAACACAGGGGGCCATAGCTTCGGCAATTTGGATCATCTGGCGCACGCGGCTTTCACTTTCGCCGACGATCCCGCCGAAGAGTCGCCCCACATCCAGCCGGAGCAAGGGCATGCGCCACTCGCGGGCTATGGTTTTGGCACAGAGGGACTTGCCGGTGCCCTGGATCCCGGCCAGCAAAATGCCCTTGGGGCTGGGCAAGCCATAGTCTCGGGCCTGGGCACTAAAGCTGTTGCGGCGCTGGCGAATCCAGGCTTTGAGGTTTTCCAGGCCGCCGACATTTTGCAGGGTCTCGGAGGGGTTGTAAAACTCCAGGATTTCCGTCTGGCGGATGTATTGCTTTTTCTCTTCCAGAACCAGGTCGATATCGCCCTCGCTGACCTTGCCTTTGGCGGCTAGGGCGCGGGCCAGGATCCGCTCAATGCGCTGCCGGGTCAGCCCTTGACAGGCTCGAACCAGTTGTTCCCGCGCTGGGCCGCTTAGCTCCAGTTGACGGGCAGGGATCGCGCGGGTAACGATCCGCTCAATTTCGTCGATGCTGGGCAGGGGAAAATCATAGACTACAATTTCCTCGCGCAGCTCGGCAGGGACAACGGCTTCTTGGCCCAGGAGGATGATGGACTTGCGGCTGTGGCGGCTCTCTCTGGCCAAGGTTTTTAGGTAGCGGATAACGGGATAGTTATCTGAGCGTTCTGGATTTCTCAGGGTGGGGTTTAGATCCTTGAGAACACAAATAACCGCCTCGTCCTCTTTGATAGCGCCGATGCGGCCCAGAGCAGGCATCAATTGACCTTTGTTTTGGCCGTTGTCTGACCAGCCAGAGACGATATCCCAGATTAGGAGTTTGCGCTTGGGTTTGAGAGAATCGGCCAGAACTTGTAGCAGCTCCTCTGCCGGGGCTTCTTCGGGAGTAACCAGGTAGATCAAAGGGTAGCGAGCGCGAAC